>CADBMH010000276.1 GCA_902795705.1 uncultured Lachnospiraceae bacterium
AAACTCCATCTGGGAATCATGAAACATCAGGAAAATGTGGTGGGGACAGTATTTAGCTCTTTAAGAGAACGCGAGGAGGAGTTAAAAAAGGAGAATCCTGCATTTTACTGTGCATATTGCTACTTTGAGGGGCTTTGGTCCGGAGAGGAAGAAATGGTTCTTGCGTGCGTCAGGGAGATTGAGGAGTATCATAAAAGAGAGCCGGAGAATTGGCTTTTATTATGGTTTTTGCTGTATCTTTCCCCGGCATATCATTCGGAAAGAAGTAAGTTTGATGCGATCGTATCGCAGTTAAAAAAGGACTGCCACAGTCCGGTCTTATTTGTGGAGCTTTGCAGTATTTTAAATGAGAATCCGGAGTTCTTAACGGAACTGAATCCACAGATCTGCGAGGCAGTGCATTGGGGCTGCAAGCAGGATTATATCGAAAAGGAGGTAGCAGAGCGGTACTGCTATCTTGCAGGGAAGTTAAAGTATTATTCGGAATTTATCGTAAAGGATCTTTGTAAGCTTTATGAACAGTTTGAGGATGAGGAAACACTTTCTTCGATCTGTAAGCTTCTGATACAGGGACAGATCACAAGTCACGAGGCATTTCGGTGGTATGAGTTAGGGGTGAAGCATAACCTGAAGCTGACCGAATTATTTGAATACTATATGTATTCCATTGATGAAACGAAGGAAACCGATTTAGAAAATAATACACTTTTGTATTTCATGTATGATAACCACCTGACGGTAGCGAAAAAGGCAATGCTCTACGCGTATGTGGTCAGAAATAAGGACAAGCTTCCGGATACTTATGAATCTTACCGGAAGCTGATGATTCCGTTTACCCTGCAGCAACTTTCCGCCGGGCGGATCACCGGAAATCTGGCGGTACTCTATGAAGAATTTTTCGATGAGGAAAATATGAACGAAACAATTGCGGAAAAGCTTCCTGAGGTGATGTTCAGCCATGAAATTCTTTGTGAGAATCCGGATATGATTGGAGTGTATGTGACGCATCGGGAGTTAAAGGGGGAGGAATTTGTTCCGTTCGTCAGAGGAAGGGCAGTCGTTCAGATTTTTACGGAGACAGATGAAATCTTTCTTGCGGACAGACTCGATAACCGGTATGCAGCTTCGATTGATTATACAGATAATAAACTATTGCATCTGGATCATCTGGCAGAGAAATGTTTTGAATATCACAGCGAGAATCCGCATCTGCTGCTCTATTTGTATGATCGTTTTCATAGAATGAACCAGACCGGAGAGAATACAGTTCTTATCAAGCAGAAGGTTCTGGAGATTCCGAATTTGAGCAAGTATCATTATAGAAAGAGTTTTTCTTCTTTGATCCGGTTTTATTATGATAATTTTCAGGGCGAGCTTTTAGATGCGGTGCTTGGAAAACTGGATTGGGACATGGTAAGCCCGGAAGAAAGAAAACAGGTGATCGAGTATTGTGCTGTCCGTCATTTTTATGAAAAAGCAATGCAGGGCATTGAAAAATACGGATATGACGGCATGGATGGCAAGCGTCTTTTGAAGGTTTCGAGTGGAGCCTTTGAACAGTACATGGATACGGAGGATGCGCAGCTTGTCAAGCTTGCATGGTATATTTTCGGGACAGGAAATTTTGACGAAAATATGATGCAGTATCTGTGCCGCTATTACTCCGGAAGGCTTACAGATATGCTGACGCTCTGGCGGTATGCAGACGGCTTCTCATTTGATACGGCAAATTTCGCAGAGCGCATTTTGGGACAGGTGCTTTTTACGGAGGAAATGACGCCGGATGTTTATGATGTGTTTTATACATATTATGAAAAGGGAAAGGATAAGCGATTGAAATGGGCATTTATGAAATTTGCTGCCTACAAATATCTGGTGCACGGATGGATCCTTCCGGACAAGCTTTTCCCGTATTTTTATCAGGAGGTTCATTTACAGGATAATATGTTCTGTCTGATCGCCTCCCTGAAATATTTCAGCGGAAAGACTAGCTTGACAGAGGAGGAGATGCAGTTTGCGGATTATCACTTAAACAGGCTTTATGAAAAGAAGATTGTTTTTCCGTTTTTCAAGGATTTTCATGGAAAAATATCACTGCCGATCCATATTCTGGACGAGCAGTATGTGGAATATATCGCAGATCCCGACCATGAGGTGAGGATTCACTATCTGATTTCCTCGGGTTATGAAAAAGGGGAGTACATTACGGAGACCATGCGGGATATTTTTCAGGGAATTCATGTCAAGGAATTTGTGCTGTTTCAAGATGAAATCCTCCAGTATTATATTACGGAATTGTGTCCGGAGGGCGAGATCATTAAAAAGAGTATGAGCATCGGTTTTGACGAGACGATGGATAACGAGCGCACCAGCAGCAGATATCATATGCTGAATCTGATGATGATCGCGCAGGAGATGAATGAAGAAAATACACTGATCGACCTGATGAAGGAATATGTGGTGAAGCAGGAGAGTATTGACCGGCTGTTTCAGCCGCTGTAGAGAAGATCTTTTGTCAGGAAAATACAGGGAGGTACTTCGTGGAAGAGAGAAAATTATTGGTAGGGATCGATTTAGGAGAGCGGACGACGCAGATGAGCTGCTTTGATTTTACGACCTATGAACCGGTTCCGATCGGACGGATGGTGGAGGGAGAGAGGAAATATGATATTCCTACGGCATTGCTGTCCGATACCAAGCGGGGGGAATGGTATTTTGCGGATGAAAAGATCAAAAATCCGCAGAGCCTCATTTATTTTCACTATCTGCTGACAGATGTTGCAAAGGCAGAGACTGTGACGGTAGGAGAGTATTCCATTGAAAGCAAAGAGCTTTTAAAGCGGTATTTAGTAAAGCTTTTAAGTATTCTCAAGGAGTATTATCCTTCCGACCGGATTAAAAAACTCGTGATTTCCGTCAGAAAAAAGACAGACCGGCTGGTGGGATATCTGCAAAAAATCTGTGAGGAGCTTGGGATGCCGGAGAATACATTGGTTGTCCAAAATCACAGACAGAGCTATATGTACTATGCGATCAGTCAGCCAAAGGAGCTGTGGGTGAACAATGTAGGCCTCTTTGAACTGGAAAACGGGAGCCTCAGTTATGTGCAGATCAATATTGACAGAAAAACACTTCCGTTTATCATTGGTGTGACAGAAAAGGATTTGACCGACGATATTGACTGGGAAGGATTAGAGGGAGAAGGGGCAAAGGAAATCTCTTATGCATTTGTGAATGCAGCAGGAACCGCGCTCCATAAGCAATATGTGACAACGGTGTATGTGACGGGGATCGGCTTTGAAACGGAGTGGGCAGATGAAGCACTGAAGGAGCTGTGTACCGGACGGAGGGTATTCCGGGGGCAGAATCTGTTTACAAAGGGAGCCTGCTATGCGGCAAGGGAGCTCTCCGGAGCCGGCAAGCTGTCGGAATGCCTGTTTTTAGATGAGGATATGATTGCGAACAATGTATTTATACGGCTGTATCAGGATGCACAGATGCAGGATGTTTTAGTTGCGGGGGCGGGCAGCCTCTGGGCAGAAGTGGATGAAAGCATTGATGTAATCCCGGATCATGAGGATGAGATCCAGATTACGATACAAAATGTATTAAAGCGGGAAGCGAAGGCACATCTGCTTTCGTTAAGCGGCTTTAGTGACAGGGAGAACCGGATGACAAGATTTACGATCCGGATACGCTTTGCGGACAGAAATACCTGTATCGTGACCTTGAAGGACAATGGATTTGGAGAGTTTTGTCCTTCGAGCAACAGGGTATGGGAGCGCTATATTTCGGTAGATTAGGAGGCAGACACATGGGAAAGCTGATTCGGTGTACGGGAGATCTGGCAAAGGTGCCATATCATTTTCGTCTGACGCAGACCAATGTATATTCGATTGAAGAGGTCTGCTACTACATCAGTCATAACATTTATATGATGCAGGAGGAGGTTTTTGACAGGGAGTTTGTCCTGTGGATACGAAATGAACTGGGATTGAAAAAAACAGCCGATAAATTAGAGGGGTTAATTTTAGACCATCATAATCTAACCGATATTGTGGTGACGCTCTGCTGCAGCTGTGATTACTATGATGAGTCGGAGATTAATGAACTGATTAAGATTATGGATGAGGTGGCGAGGCTTCCGAAGTATGCCAGAAGGAAGAAAAAGGGAGATAATTTTTTACAGTGCCGTTCGTATGAAAAGGCGATTGAAGAATACGAAAAGATTTTTGAAAGCGACGAGGTGCTGCAGGCAGAGGAGCAGGCTTACGGGGAGCTGTTTCACAATATGGCGGTAGCTTATGTGCACATCGGTGAGTTTCATAAGGCAGCAGAATTATTCCTAAAGGCGTATGAAAAAAACGGAATAGAGGAGTCCCTGATTCAATGCGTCTATGCTATGCGGCTTGGGAAAGAAGTGGGACAGTTTAAGAAGTTGGTGAGCGACCTGGAGATTTCCGACGAGAAGCAGAGCGAATGGGAGGAAGGCTTTCAAAAAGAAATGGAAGCAAGTGCGGCAAGTGATGCCGCGATGCAGATTGAGAGACTGCATGAGCTAGTGCGCAGGGGAGATGTGGAGGAGTACTATGAACGGGTACGCCGCTATATTTCGACCTGGAAGGAAGAGTATCGAAAGCAGATACAGGTTTAATGATATTTAGGAGAAATAGAGTATGGCTTTTTGGAATCGAAAACGGAAAAAGAAAAAAGAAGAGGAGCTGCAGACTTCCGGGGAAGGGCAGCAGGAGCCGGGGCGTGTGCTTTCAGAGGAAGAGGAGGCAGCGGAGCTTTTTGGCGAGATTGAATCCGATCAGAAAAGCTTTGAAAACAGGCGCAATGTGAGGAAGGAACGCAGAAAAAGTAAACGCAACCGCGCAGAGGAGGAGAAAAAGGAAGCACTTAGAAAGGCGGACGCGGAATTATATCAAACGGAGACGCTGCATCCGACCTCGAAGGCTGACAGACAGCGTTATGTAGTCGAGTGCTGTGAAAATATCAGGGAGGTGGATCATCAGATTGAGAATATTCGCGGAGAGTATAAGGGGGTGACGGATTCTCTTCTGGATATCCAGAAAATTGACCGGATTCCAAAGGAAGACCGGGCAGTGCTAAAAAGTGTAGCCGGAAATATCGTAAAGCTTTTACAGGAAAGAAGCCGATATAAAAACAGGAATCTGAATGTTTCCGAAGCGGTGATCCGTAGATTTGAGCCTTATGAAGATGATCTTGTGGATGAGATCAAAAAGATGTACGAGGCA
>CADBMH010000277.1 GCA_902795705.1 uncultured Lachnospiraceae bacterium
AGGTAATTCATATTCTTTACATTCTTCTAATATACGAGGAATCCCGGTTCCCCATTTATCTATAATCTTCATATACCGAAACGCTTCTGCAATAGCAGAATTACGGCACCTTGATACCCCAGACATTGCTTTTTCTATATCTATCCCGTCATAAAGCATTCCCGGAGAATCAACCTCTATGCGATCATCATAAATAGACACCTGAACGCAGGATTCCACCAGATAGCTTCGATGAACCACCGCATTTGCAATCATCTCCCGAATGGACCACAGAGGAAGTTCATATACATCTACGGAATGAATCCCCCTAATTTCCACTCCAATATTAATATGTCTTAATACAAATTGATAAGCTTCCTCAACCTGCTCATAAATTGCTCCGCTAATCTCGCGTCTGTCAATGAAAACTTTTCTGTTTTCCCCTTTAAATCTCGCACATTGAATGACCGCATTTTTATTTTTATTATCAGTAAGCAAAGTATACGCATGTGTGGGATATAGCTTACTCCCCTCCCTGCATAATACACCAAAATCCTCTAGCTTCTGTATGGTCATTTCCTTGATATTCTGCTTTTGTTCCTTCGTCTGGCAATACTTTATTGCCTGTAGTCTCATATTTTCACATAACCTTGTCGCTTCTTCTTTGTCAAAGTTACACCCAATCTCCTTCATCGTATCATATCCAACCCTTTTTCCCTCCATTTCCAATTCCTTGATTTTTCGTTCACTTGCCGGCACACTGATGCCATTGATACGAATATAAGTAGATGTCAGTTTCCCATCAGATTTCAGATAATATGGTCTAAATTTCCCCGGTGCAACATCTATATAGAGGACCGTTTTATCATCTAATGTTCCCGGATAAATATCTGTCTCAATATGCGGTTCACAGGAATCAAAAATCATATCCGAAACGGAATCGGAAAGCTTAAACGGATTTTGTTCCCCTATCCCCACTATTTCTTCCGATTCATCCGTCACACCGACAACAATCCGCCCTCCCGAACAATTGGCAAAAGCAATGATATCTTTTAGAATTTTTTTATGATTTGATGGAATTTCTCTCTTAAATTCTATATTTTTATTCTCGCCCTTTTTTTCACTCATTTTTTACAATATACCCCTTCCACTAGAATAAGATATAGTTTCCAATCACTTAACCGGTACATCAAGAACTGATTTTTTCTATATTAAATCTCTGATGTATAAAAGAATACTACCAATATTGATATGCATTTACTCTACATCTTTCTCATAGGATAAACCGATATCCTTATTATAATACAAATGATAACCATTTACCATACACTCTAAATTTTTGTTTAAAAATAATACCAATTCACCCCTAAGCCAATGAGAACTCTGCCACGAACTGATATACTCTCTGCTCTGATTCTCAATTTCCTCAATCGTATGCATAATAATATTATTATATTTTTGACATAAAACACTTGGCAGACGCAATTTCTGCTCTGCAATTTTTCTGCATATAGATGTTTCTAAAATATCAGCATCAGAAACCTTGGCTCCGCCATTCTGCCACGGCAAAAAGAAAATTTCATCCTTATTTCTTATCATTACAATTACTTCTATAGAAGAAATACCGTCTCTTACTGATGCCTCTGCATTGGCATCAGTAATTCCCGCATCCAGCAGTCCATGAATATCTCTTTTTGATTTTGCCTTATTCAGCAAAAAACCTCCTGCCCGGTTTTCTTTGCTTTTTTTCACCCTGCAATACTCTTCATAATACTCCTGTTCTCTTTCAATGGGTTTTAACTCCCTATAAACCTTCTGAACCAAAACGGAAATATCATCCGGTATCATAACCTTTTCAGGCAGAAAATCTTTTGTTCTGGCTAAAAGCCACTCTCCGTAAATCGTCTTAGCTCCTTCCTCAAATTCAGGTACATCAGCACCTAAAACAAGACATCTGGCAGCTTTTACACTTTCCGGTCTCATGGAATCGTGTTTTTCATGTCGATGCAATCTCCCAATTCTCTGTAATAACAAATCCATGGGACACAAATCCGTAATCAGCAAATCAAAATCCAGATCCAGACTTTGTTCTAAAACCTGACTTCCCACCACTACAAGACCGCTTCGCTCTTTTTCTGTAGAATCCTTCCCCACTTTTTTTATAAGCTTCTCTTCCTTGTCCATTCTATCCGGAAAAATGTATTGTGCATGATACAAAAATACATTATCAGTAATTTTTTCTCTGAGAATATCCAACAAATTTTGTGCCCTCTTTACCGTATTCAAAATAATGCCTATACAGCCACCTTCCTGTACTATTTTCCCAATACTACAAAATCAGCCAGACAGGATTGTTTTTTCCCACAAAACCAGCTATGTACTACGATTTCTCCATCCATATCCCCATCATAAACCTCCGGAATACCTCTTTCAATATCCATAAATGTATTATTGAGCATAGCGGATCCATGTGCCAGTTGAATGGATTGAAACATCTCATCAGATTGCTTTTTTGCCCATTCTAAAACTCTGGGAAATATTCCATTTGAAGTTGCCTGTGTAGGAAGTCCGAAAAACAATCCTGTTCGTTCAAACTTTGCTGCCAGAATTTCAGCAGCAGCCAACGCAATTTCAGTTTTCCCACATCCCATCGGTGCCTCCACAATATATATACCGGATTCATTTACCGATGATATAATTTTCAGAACATCCGATTGGATCTGGCGTGGTGGAAAAAGAAATGTCTGCTTGAAAAAGGTTTCACTATATATTTCATTTACCGGACACCATACATCTGTAAGCTGAAATGCTTCCCACCCTTCTTCTATTCTTGTTTCCATCCCCCTTTCATCTTCCCAGTCATTTACAGACAATAGTGGAAACCACTCTGTATTACTGGCAATCCAATCTGCCATAATCAGAAGACCGGTGAACAACATTTGCGCTTGTCTATTTAAGATAGGAATTTCTGAAAAGCTTTTCATTCCTGATTTCTCCATTGCAAAATCATAATAATTTCTCCAAATATCTTTCCATAGCTTTTCTTCCTTTATCGAAGCAAAATAATTCTTAGCATATGCCGGATCATCAGCTAATGTATCTAAATCTAATTTTCTTGTTGGAATCCCATGATGAGATTCAACTACTACTGCCACTTCATTAGGACAACCTAAAAATAGTAAAATGTTCTCCCCCGCTAAAGTATGCGGTGTTTCCTTATAATCATGGAACTCACAAAAATCCGGCAGTTCTACCCCATATTTTTCTATTTGCGGTTTACGAAACGGCACTGCTTTAATTATTTTGCTCTGAAAAACAGCCGTTGCCTTTCCTATATCATGAGAATACGCAAGAAAAAGAGCTGTTTTTTTCAATTCATCCCTTGAAAGTTCACACATATCCGAAAAGGAATCGGCTAAATACTCCGACAATAATTTGTCCATAACACCTGCTGTATCAGACAAATGTATATATAACGGCAACCACCGTTCACCTGCTTTTTCCGCTTTTGCGACTAACAGCCTTTCTCTGAGAGCTAATTTCACTTTTATATCACCCTTCCACTTTTCAGAGAAAATCTCCAAACTTCCTCACTCTCCAATTTTCTTCAACACTCTCGCCGGCACCCCTCCGGCCACCACATCCGCAGGAATATCCTTTTTCACGACCGCTCCTGCTGCAATCACAGAATTATCACCAATTGTCACTCCCTGGGTGATTGTTGCATTCGCTCCGATCCAGACATTTTTCCCAATGTGGATTGGTGCCGGATGAAGCATTTGTCTTTTTTCCGGCATCATATCATGATTCAGCGTAGCAAGCACTACTCCATGCCCGATCAAAGCCCCATCATCAATAAAAATCCCGCCCTGATCCTGAAATTTGCAGTCCGCATTGATAAAAACATTTTTTCCTATCGTAATATTCTTTCCAAAATCCGTATAAAACGGCGGAAAAAGTCCGAAATTTTCATCAACCGGCTTTCCAATCAATTCCGAAAACAGTGCCCTGAGTTCCTCCGGTTCATGATATACGGTATTGATTTTCATTGTGATTTTCTGTGCTTCACGAGAATAGAAACGCATCGCTTCAATCACATCCCATGTTTCCCCTACTGGTTCTCTCTTTGCAAAATGTTCCAAAAGCTCTTTTAAATCCATCTTTTTTCTCCCTCTCACACCTCATAATCCATGCAAACCCGATTTGCCGTATACGGTCTTACCTTCCCGTCAGCTACCGCCACATGTTCCGGATGGACTGCATATCCCTTAAGCGCCTCCACGCTCTCAAAAGCAGAATCCAACATCACATCAGCATTTGAACTGTCGAGAAATTCCGTATTCACTTTAATCTCCAAAAGTCCCGGAATCTTTCCCTGTAATCCTTCCAGACCTTCCTTGATTCCCTGTCTGATTTCTTTCTTTTGCTCATCAGAATATTCTTCCTTAAGCTGCCACAAAATAATGTGTTTGATCATCCTCTTTTCCTCCCATTCTCTAAAATCATATTTTCTCATCAGAATCCATTTTCCCGTAAAGAAAGACGAATCAAAGAAACAGTTCTTCTTCCTTTGATTTCTTTGTTTTCACTTTGTCAATCATCTTCCCGGCTCTTGACACAATCTTAATTTTCGCTTATAATGTTTTTATAAAGAGCGACCGCCCACAAGGTGGGTTAGCTCCCTAAAGATTTACTGATTAGATCAGCTTATCCTAGGCTCGGCTAAAGTACAAGGATAGGCTGATTTTTATTTGCGCCTGTTATTCCTACCGTCTATGTAGGCAAGCAATGCAACAACAAAAATATTATTCAGAATCAACAAAATCAATGCTTCATAAGTATTCATCATCACACCACCTCCCTTCACTATGTAAGGGAGATTAACCGCACCTTGTAACACGATCACTCACATTTATTTTATCATAAATTCCCTTTCTTGTCACTTATTTTCAAATTTTAGAACTGTTCTCATCATCGCATCAATAAGAAGCCTTTCAACATTTTTATTACAATTTTTTTGAAATTCTCATTTTTCATTTCCTCATTTTTATTAATTTTTCCAACAAAAAAACCACATCCTCTTTCGGACATGGCTTCACTCTCCACTTTCTTCGCCACCATGCCCTCAAAAGAGTAACAGAAATAAAAGTATGTTTACATACCAGTATTAGAATCTTTTTTCTGCTTCTTTTAAAGATTAGACATCAATGTCAGGAAGGTACTCCCGTCAGACCAGCCTAAAGTCAGCATACGAAAACCAAAGCAGTATCTATGCTTTGCATGGTCAAAGACCTTTGATAGGAGCTCCACCTTTTTCGAACGATTCCGTTCAAACATGGAATCATCTATGATGAGCACATTGACACGAGTCTCTGAATCCAGCGGAATGATAGCATTGTTGATGATCCTGGACGAAAGAATTGTTGTAAATCGTATCCAGTTGATCTGCACATCTTCATGAAACGGTATACCGTATCTTTAGCAAAGTTCGGCGTGTTTCGACCAGTTAGCAGACTCATGTACAGGCTTCGGTTGGAAAAGATTTGTGTAGCATAACCACACTCCCGCCGCAAGATGTGACAAGCATTTGTCATTGACAAATACTCAGGATAAATTATATACTGATAGCAAAGTATTTTTCTCGTTCATCAGTATACAGTACAGGGGGGATAGATATGTTTACAGAAAAACTCAATCTGATCATAAGAGAACTTGGTGCTACAGACTCAGAGTTAGCGGAGCTTGCCGGGTTTGACAGGACAAATCTCAGCCACTTCAGACATGGCAGAAGAACACCGTCCGCCTCCGGCACAACAGGAAAAAAGCTGATATCCGCCCTGTATCTCTGCGCGAAAAAGCATGATAAATCAGAAGTGCTTTGCAGACTCACGGAAGCAGAGCCTTCCTTGCCGCAGAAGAAGATGGAAGCCGCTATTTCTAAATGGTTATATGATGATATCCCGCAGGCACGGGAAGATGCACCGGATGCCTATCAGGGGAAAGCGCCTGTTTTTTGCGAGAGACTTGATATCGCGATGAAGCTGGCGGAATTGTCAAATATCCAGCTCAGCCGGATGATCCATACAGACGCTTCCCTGATCAGCCGCTACCGCTCCGGCGAGCGCAGACCAAGGGTAACTTCTTCCATCATCCCGCTTCTTTCTGAAACTTTATGGCAGCAGATAGAAAAGAATAATAATACCGGCCGCCTTGCAAAGATCATCGATCACTCTTCCGGACAGACAGATAAAGAAGCCTTTTCAAAATGGCTTTTTGACAGCACCTCTTTCCATGAAAAGAATACTTCTGTTGCAAAGCGTTTTCTTGAACTGTTTGAACATTATCAGGTTGAAGCAGAGCCTGATCTTCCCTCCTATGAAACCGTGGTCACCGAGGAGGAATTAAACGATATCAATGAAATGTATCTTGGTACGAACGGACTGCAGACCGCAGTGATCCGCTTTTTGGGAAATGTGATCCGCTCCGGTAAAAAAGAAATCTGGCTCTACTCGGATCAGAATATGGACTGGATGATCTTAGATGAAGATTTCCGCTTCCGCTGGAGTGTGCTTATGAGCGAATGTGTGAAAAGAAAAATCAAGATCCGTATTATACATAATATTGACAGAAATTTGCGGGAGATGTTTGATGCGATCCAAAGCTGGCTTCCTCTGTACATGTCCGGCATGATCGAACCGTATTATCTGAAAAAGGCGAAGGACAACCGTTTTTCCAATACGGTCTTTTTATGCCCCGGACTCTCCTGTGTCCAGGCTACTCATGTCATCGGAACAGAAACAGCCGGACTCTATAATTATTACACAGATAAATTCCGGCTGTTTTATTATAAAAATGCATATAAAAAATTACTCGAACAGGCAAATCCCCTGATCACCTTTGATGCCCCGGAGCCTTCAAACGCTGTCTCCGAGTTCTCCCTCGGAAATATCGATATCAGACTCACGGATACTTATGTCAACATCGCTCCAAAGGAGCATGCGGATATCAGCTTCAATTTTATGCATCCTCTTTTGATCCAGGCATTTACAGCCTATTTGACTCTCTCGTAGTTTTGACAAACATAAAGTTGAATTTTCCTGTCAAATAAGCTATACTAAACCCATTAAGCCTTTAGAAACATCTATACCACAGTTTGCACACTTATGAAAGGAAAACACATGAAAGGAATCATACTGGCAGGCGGTTCGGGAACCCGCCTCTATCCACTTACCATGGTCACTTCGAAACAGCTTTTACCGGTCTATGATAAACCAATGATCTACTATCCGCTTTCTACGCTTATGCTTGCGGGAATCCAGGACATCCTGATCATCTCCACACCGGTTGACCTGCCGAATTTTGAACGGCTGCTTGGAGACGGAAGCAAATTCGGAATTCGTCTAAGCTATAAGGAGCAGCCATCTCCCGATGGACTGGCACAGGCATTTCTGATCGGAGAAGCATTTATCGGAAATGATTCCTGCGCTATGATCTTAGGTGATAATATCTTTTTCGGAAGCGGCCTTTCCTCCCATCTGCAAAAGGCAGCCGCTAAACAGAAAGGTGCTACGGTTTTTGGCTACTATGTCGAAGATCCCGAACGCTTTGGCATCGTAGAATTTGATGATAACGGCAAAGCAATTTCCATCGAAGAGAAGCCGGAGCATCCGAAATCAAATTATTGTGTTACCGGTCTTTACTTTTATGATAATGAAGTTGTAAAAAAAGCAAAACAGATCAAACCATCAAAGCGCGGTGAATTGGAAATCACGGATTTGAACCGCCTTTATCTGGAAGACGGTACATTGGATGTGATTACTTTAAACCGTGGATATGCATGGTTAGATACCGGTACAATAGATTCTCTTGCTGATGCGACGGAATTTGTTCGTGTCATCGAAAACAGACAGGGCATTAAAATTTCTGCAGTGGAGGAAATCGCCTATCGAAAAAACTGGATCACAAAGGCACAGCTTCTTCATTCTGCAAACGTATATGGAAAATCGGCTTACGGCAAACACTTAAAGCAGGTTGCTGACGGCAAAATTTTTTAAAGAATAATATGTGATACGGAGGAATAAACATATGAAAATCATTATTACCGGCGGTGCCGGCTTCATCGGCGGAAATTTCTGTCACTATATGGTAAAGAAATATCCTGAGGATCAGATGATCTGTATTGATAAACTCACCTATGCGGGAAATATGGAGACACTTGCTCCGGTTCTTGATAAAGATAATTTTACTTTTTATAAGGCAGATATTTCGGACAGAGAAGCCATTGATGAAATCTTTCAAAAAGAGCAACCGGATATTATAGTCAACTTTGCAGCAGAAAGTCATGTAGACCGCTCTATTTTAGACCCGGAGGTTTTTCTTCGCACGAATATCATCGGAACCGGTGTAATGCTTGATGCCTGCCGCAAATATGGCATTAAAAGGTATCATCAGGTGTCAACTGATGAAGTATACGGTGACCTTCCATTAGACAGACCGGATCTGTTCTTTACCGAGGAAACACCAATCCATACCTCAAGTCCTTACTCGGCCTCGAAAGCCTCTGCTGATCTTTTGGTACAGGCATATGCCCGCACCTATAAGCTGCCATGTACCATATCCCGCTGTTCCAACAACTATGGGCCATATCATTTCCCTGAAAAATTTATTCCTCTTACGATTGCCAATGTATTAAATGATAAAAAAATCCCGGTATACGGAAAGGGAGAAAATGTTCGTGATTGGCTCTATGTGGAGGATCATTGCCGCGCGATCGACCTGATCATACGAAAAGGCAGGGAAGGTGAGGTATATAATATCGGCGGACACAACGAGCGAACTAATTTGGAGGTAGTAAAAACCGTATTAAAAGAGCTCGGAAAGGGAGAAGATTTTATAAGCTATGTCACAGACCGCCCGGGACACGATATGCGCTACGCCATCGATCCGACCAAGATCCATAAGGAGCTTGGCTGGCTTCCGGAAACCACCTTTGACGAAGGAATCAAGCGCACCGTAAAATGGTATCTCGAAAACAGGGAGTGGTGGGAGCATATTATTTCCGGCGATTACCAGAACTATTATGACACCATGTATAAGAACCGTGGTTAGAACAGATTATACATCATTCACGCCCCACCAAATGGCGTGAATGATAGCTATCGGTTCACTTTGATCTGATATATCTTTCGAAACATTTCACTAAGATTTTCTACATTTTTCGGAAATGTCGTACGGTTCAGATAATCCGTACGATACATAATCCCCCAATTTCCCTCTCCCACCGGATACAGATTCAACTTATAAATTGCCCCCGTTTCCCGGTTTTGAAGCATTTCTTCTAAATGCGCATCGGTCTGTGTCACAGCAAAATCAAGCTCCCGGTCCAAAAGCTTTTTAAACAGTTCTTGTACTGTGAAACGCTGATTTCTAAGAACATATAATTTCTCAATTTTTCCTTCTCCTTCAAAATAGTGCCTGCTGCTTCGAAGGCAGAGCCTATTTGTCCCAAAATCCGTACAATAATAACTTCCGCTTCCTACCAGTATCTTTTTTGTCTTTTCATAAGCTTCCGCGGCGTCTCCCTTTTGAAACATCACATCTCCATGCTCTGTATCATTCTTGTAAGTTTGAAAAGGAAGTATCCAAATATTTAACATTTTTTCCTCTGCAATACGGATACCCAGAAAAGTAATCTGTACCGTCTTCTCAGAAAGTTTTTTTATCCCTCCGATTTCTTTCACGACATCTTTCCCCTGCTTTTTCAAAACCTCATACAACGCGAGCTTCTCTGCCAGATTCTCATAGCTTCTCCCTGTTACCCTCTCCAGCGCATGATAATTTCCACCATATTGTCCGGCAATTTCTGATATAATTATTTCTTTTGTTTTTCCCTTTCCGCTATACTGTGTCCGGTAAGCATAAAAATGGACAAACATCTCCGCTGCACTTTGGTATCCTCCTGTTAGGTTTTTATCGGAATCCTCCTCAAATAATCCTTCTATCCACTCATATTCCCTATATAGTTCCGGCAGCACAATCCTGTCCCGTATCACTCCGATAAGTGTCTTATCCGGATTTTTCAGTACGGTCATGATCTCATTTTTTCTCTCCTGCACCTGCCCCGTTCCGTAATAATAAGTCTCTCCTCCATCAATGAGTCCGGCAAAAGAAGTCACTGCTCCCTGTTCCAGACCTGCTATACAGATTGACGGATCCGTTCTCAGATAGTAGTTAAACATGATATCCTCTGCAGTCAGTGCTGTCCCAAATGAGGTTCTTAACGCCGGATTGATACTGACTGTCAGATATGTTTTATTTTCTTCCTGATTCTCTTCCTTTAAATAGTGAAAAGCCGAATCTGATTTTTGAAATTGTGAAAGCATTTTTTCAGAAAAAACTTCTTTACTGTCCCGGTAAAGATTAGAAAAACAAAGACTCCAAAGATTTTCTCCGGCAATAGAATTTCCACATAGGGGAGACAAACTTTCCGTCACCTCTCCCAAATAGAGATACAGATTTCCGGACTCTCTAATCTCCAGGCGTTCTTCCCTTGTCTCTAAATATTCTTTTTCCGTTCCGCAGGCCGCTATTCGTGTTGCCGCAAAAAGCATAAGAAGCACCATGCAGACTGTCATACTCTTTTTCTTTCTGTTTCGATTCATAGCTGCATCATTCCATTTCCCGTTTTTCTTCTTTTACTGTAATGCAAACGAAACAGAAGAACAAATGGATTCTGCTCCTATTTTTCGACAATCTTTTCCACTTCTGCAGCCAGTCTTTTCCGTAAAAGCGAAAAGTCCCCATCATTTAAAATCACCTTATCACAACGAAAACGATACTCCTCCTCTGACATCTGTTTTTTTATGACAGCCCTGCACTTTTCTTCAGAATATCCTCTGCCCGCCTGAAGACGTTTCACCCGAAGCTCCTCCGGAACCCGGATATACCAGACGACATCGCAGAGTTTATCACAGCCGCTCTCAAACATAATCGCGCTTTCAATCACCATAATTCCATGCTCTGTACGATGTTCTTCGCAGTATTTCCCTAAAAAGCCCAAAACTGCGGGATGAATGATTCCATTTAGCTTTTCTAACATGACCGTATTGGCAAAAACATACTCCGCCAGTTTCCCACGATCGATTTCTCCGGATTCTGCTACAATTTCCTCGCCAAATGTCTCTACAATCCTTTGAAAACATTCTGTTCCCTGTTTCATCATCTGATGTCCCAGCTCATCTGCCAAAAATAGCTTTGCGCCGGTAATCTCAGAAAGCATACGGGCTGCTTCTGTCTTCCCACTCCCCACACCTCCGGTCAAACCAACTACAAACACACAATCTCCTCCCCGCCCGGTTCATAAACATAACAATATAAATAAATATTATACCAGCCTTTAATGCGCTTCCTTCCAATCCATTCCCTCTAAAACCTCGACTTCTAAAGGTATTGACAAGGAAACCACTCCCTCCATCTCCTCTAAAAGAAGCTTCTTTACTTCTTCTTTTTCGCCAAACGGTACCTCTAATAAAAGCTCATCATGTACCTGCAGTACGATCTCCGCTTTTTTCTTTTCCTTTCTCAGCCGCTCTGCCACCCGGATCATGGCAAGCTTCATAATGTCTGCCGCTGTCCCCTGGATTGGAGAATTCTTCGCCACACGTTCACCAAAGGATCTCTGCATAAAGTTCCCTGAATTCAATTCCGGAATCGGTCGTTTTCTTCCGAATAAAGTCTTCGCATATCCTTTTTCCTTTGCTTCGGAAACCAGATAATCCATAAATTCTTTGACCTTCGGATAGGTTGCAAAATACTCATCAATATATTCCTGTGCTTCCTTTTTTGAAATATTCAGATCCTGACTCAGGCCATAAGAACTGATCCCATATACAATACCAAAATTCACCGCCTTAGCATTCCGCCTCTGTAAATCTGTCACCTCATCAAACGGTGTATGAAATACCTTTGATGCCGTACTGCGATGAATATCCTGATTCTCCCGGTATGCCCGGATCAGTTCCTCATCTCCCGACATATGTGCAAGAAGCCGGAGCTCAATCTGCGAATAATCCGCATCCAAAAACACACAACCCTCTTTCGGTTTAAATACCTTTCGAAGCTCTCTCCCTAACTCCATTCTGATCGGAATATTCTGCAGATTCGGATCGGTACTGCTGATTCTGCCTGTCGCTGTAATCATTTGATTAAATTTACCATGGATCCTTTTGTCTGTACCAATAAAAATCGGCAGGCCATCCGCATAAGTGGATTTTAACTTTGCCACCTGTCTGTAGTCCAAAATCTTAGACACAATCGGATCCTCATTTTTCAGCTTCTCCAGTACCTCCGCTGATGTAGAATAGCCTGTTTTTGTCTTTTTTCCATTCGGAAGCTTCAGCTTTTCAAACAGGATCACACCTAACTGCTTTGGTGAATTAATATTAAACTCCTCGCCTGCCAGATCGAAAATGTCTGTCTCAGCATTCAAAACCCTCTGTTCCAAAAGCTTAGACATCCCGGCTAACTCATTCTTATCAGCATGAACTCCGACACGCTCCATCTGATAAAGAAAATAAGTTGTCGGCATTTCAATTTCCCGCATCAGAGAAAGCATATCCTGCTCCTCTAATTCCTTCTTGATCACAGGAAGTGCTGCATATGCTACATAGGCAGACTGTCCGATATAATTTGTGACTTTCTCTGAAAGCTCACTTTCCCTATCCTGCTCCTGAAGCATTTTTCGGTATGCTTCCTCCTGCACAAAATCCTGACAGGATTGTTTCCCAAAGGTCTCTTCCCTTGACATCACTGTTTTTCCCAGATAATCTCTGGCAATATCCTCTAATTCATAGGAATTTTTAAGGGGATTTAACAGATATGCCCCCAAAGAAACATCAAATATTTTCTTATAAAGCAGATGCAGCTTCGGAACCGTTTCATCTGCAAATGCCTCCTGGTTTGGCGCTGTTGTTTCCATTGTAAGCTCTGTAACCGGTGTCAAATGGTGCATGATATCCTTCCAATCAATCAATGCAATCTCCTGCACGATATTTTCTAATTCCCGGTA
>CADBMH010000278.1 GCA_902795705.1 uncultured Lachnospiraceae bacterium
TGCCAGTTCTCTTACTCCACCAATATAATGCTTGATGATAAAGTAAATATCATAAGCATCCTTTGCTTTTCCTCTGCCCATTGCTGCTGTTTTCATTATTATATAAGGAACTACTGCTACAACACTGACATTTGCAACATCTGTTGCTCCATCCGGGCGTTCTGCCTCCACACTAATCTTCTGTGCCGGAAATTCAAATGCAAAATTACCGCCTGTGGCCTTTAATGCCTTAATCCCCTGCACATGCTGACTTCTTCTCTTCGGTTGGGTACCACCGTACATGCCTGCTAAAATATCTACATCTACATCATAAGATATTCCGTCCACTATCACTGTCTTCACAAAGGAAAAATATTTCTCCGGATGCTCCTCATATCCGTTTTTCTGCAGTATCCTCGACATGTTCTGATAGCCTTCATCCTGCAAAGTCAGATGATTGATCATAATATCTACATCCACACTTCCCACATGACCTTCTTCCGGAAACATTAAATCCGGAACCCAGCCTCCTACCACACGGATTTCATCTTCATATTCCTGAAAAATATTAACCAGCTCTACCAGAACTCCATGTGCAGCCCGCTTCTGACCTTCCGAATAATCTACGCTGTTTTTCAAATCTTCATCTCTTATCATCTAAGAATCTCCTTCCGCAAAACAGCTTCCGCCATTTCTTCTCCCCTGCCCTTTATCTGCATACAATCCAAATATATTTGCAGAGGGGATACTACTGCGGCCTCGTCAATCACCCTGTAATCCTTGATATAAGAATCATTTTCCAACGGAAGAATAACCACATTTGAACCGCTGTTTACTTCTTTCATGTCCAAATATCGGATTGCTTCCTGAATATCCTCTGGTGCGATATAAACATGTAGTTTATTGTAACGCACCACGGGCGTATAACGCACTCCACCGGACAATCCGGTAAGATAAGAATCAATTCCCATATCTATCTTTAATTTCTTCAATCGCTCCTCAATAACAGATATATTATCTAAACTATAGCAAGCGTATGATGTTATTTCTTTTTTACCATAATCCCTGCTCCATTCCACCAAGAGCGATTCCGGATCGATAACCTTGTAACCATCCGGCAGTTTTTCTACCCATGCATTTTCCACCAGAACTTTCATCAGTTTGGATACCTGTCCAATACTGCAATTTACCTTTTCCGATAGATATTTAAGCTTCCATATCTTCGTTACATCCACAAACAACTCGCGTAAAATACAGGAAGACACCACGGAAGTCCTTTTAAATATGGACACGAACCTTTGCTCTTTGGGTCTTGGATTCTTATTTCCTTTTTCAGACAAATAAATGGAATGACCCACAAACCAACAGTTTCCCGCATAGTCAAAATAACCCATTCTGTTATCTTCACATATTTGTGCAGTTCTTTCTGAAATATATGGAGCAACCAAAATATTAACTTCCTGACTTTGATTCTGCTTTTCAATCAATCTAATGATTGTAGAAGGAAATACCCTACTCAAGAAGCAGGCATTTATTTGAAATTCATACCCATCATCCATCTCCACAGATGCAATAAAACCATCTTCTGTCCTGTGGACAACTTCATACTTCTGAATATTTGGAATTTTTAAGAACTTATTTTCAACACATTCTAATCCAATCCTATCTATTTTCACTCATATCACCGCTTTCACTCATGTAGTGAAATTTATTATATCAGTGAAATTTTATTGGGTCAACTCAAAAAATTATCTATTTTAATTGATTTGAAATTCAAATTCACCAATAATTCTTCCAAATTCACTACCTTTACGCTCCATATATCAAAACTGCTTGAAACAGATCCGCAAGAACCAGATTTCTTCTGGTAGAAGATACAGTAGGCGGATCTCTGTCCTGAATCATGGTGCCATCTAACATTCCTACCAGGGAATAGATTTCCATTCTATCATCATATATGTCAATGTGAGCTTCACTTCCTTCCATATTCATTTATTTAATTAAAACTAATATCTTTTATCTTTGATTGGATTCTTCACAACAACATAACCTTCATCATCACTCTTTTTATAATAATCAAAAATCCATGTATTCTTCTTTAGCACATAAAGTATGTCCCTTATAAAGCTACCATCGTCTTTTTTGATATTCCCATATAAGCAGCAAATACACTTTGAATCATTCCCGCTTTCATACGCAATTGCCTCTTCAAGTCCCTCTTTTAAATCATCAAACAATGAACTCATAGAAATCATCTCCTGTTATCTAAATATCCAATATATCGTAAATCAAGTCCGTTGCCGGTGCCGATGAAAAAAGATCATTTTCTACTGCTGATTTTAATGAATCGGTACTCCTCTTCAAGATTTCACCTGCATTGATACATTCAATCTTGCTATCTTCTCCATATACCTCTTTTTTCATAAAGGTATATGAATGCTTTGGGAGTTGCATATCCAAAATGTCAGTGTTATGTGTTGTAAAAAACAACTGTGTATCGTCATCCAAAAGTTCAATCATTACTGATAAAAGTGCTTTTTCAATGTCGCTATGAATATACGAAAATTTCTCATCGCAGTAGAAAAAATCGCACTTTTTCTCTACCATGCGTGCAATCATAACCGCAATCGCTATCCCCGATTTTGTACCACTGGAAAGCCACCCTATATCCGGAATTTGACCATCCTGAATAATCGCCACATTATTTTTGGTACGAATTGCATATGCTCCTTCAACCTCTGATAACTGATACACCGCAACAATGGAAGGATCCAGCGCGCGTAATATAAACTCTAATATTCTAATAAAAGTACCAGAATCTTTCGGAGCTCTGAATAATTCCACTGCACTATCGTCTTCCGGATAGGCAAATGTCCAGCTTAACCCTGTCACCTTTTCAAGCTCCTCTATGTAGTTGTCACACTTTTCCTGCTTGGTTTCCAATAAACGTCTCAAGCAGCTTTCATAACTGTCTTTCTTCTGAATTTCCACGGAGCGGACAGATACATCAATATTTTCCCCAGTAAGCTTCTGCCCCTCCTTTGGAGGGAAAATGACTGTATTTACCCGAAATAAATACTTCATATTTGCCACAAAATCAATACAAAAGGCCGCCTCTTTTGTTGTATCGGAAATAAGTCCAGCAATTCTAGTATATTGCTTTTTATCCATGAAATGAAATATATTCATTAGCATTTTGCCAAATGAAGTTTTTCCAGTTGCATTTGCACCCATCAAAATGTTCACTTTTTTGTACCGGAAATTCGTAAAACCGGTCAAAAATTCATTCTCAATGCTTGAATTAACAATTTTCTTAGGATATGACAAATTCATAGCAAAGTTATTGAATGACATAAAATTATCTATTTCTATATTCATTACTATCATCTTTTGCAACCTCCTGTTTATTATTTCGGATTTCACGAAGTAATCTCCTTTCAATATACTACCTCAAATTTGTTTGAAAATCAATATTTTCCCGTAAATTATAGCATTTCATAGGATTAAAGCCTCTTTTTTCCTATTCTATTTCATTCCAAATATCGTCCCGATTTCTGATAATTCGCCATCAATCTTTCTCTATATCATTATTATATACTTGAGGCACATTTCACTATATCACACACTAAAAGTTTACTGGCAATCTTGACAAGCTTTATATCGAATAGTGCACTTTTCACCCTCTGATAAGATGATCCTCTGTTCCAAAGACAAATCCAAAATCAAAAAAACTCCAAGCCCTTATAAATAAAGTGCTTGAAGCTTTTTATGCGGATGGCAGGGTGTCAGACGTCCGGTGGACGTCTGCCCGGCACCGACCGGAGCGGCAGCGGAGACCTTGAATCCCAGGATTCAAGGTCTCCATCCGCAAAA
>CADBMH010000279.1 GCA_902795705.1 uncultured Lachnospiraceae bacterium
AAACTCAATGCGCGGAATTTCGATCTCATATGGTGAGTAATCAGGAATTTTGATGCCGAAACGATTCCGTCCTCGTGTGAGGGATATTGTGCCGTGACGGTGGAGGACGGCGCCCTGGAGGTAGATGTCGGCTCTTGTCATATTCGTAGAAATGAAAGGAATATCGCGGTCAATGCTTTCTTTGTACATGGGCTTCTCCTTATAACGCTGTAGTATGATATCATTTTCCCATAATCGTCCTCATAATACAACGAAAGGCGCTCAATATAACAGTTTACATTATCTTCTTCAATCTTCATGCCATAGAATTGGAAACATAATCACATAGACCAGCTAAATTGAAAACACATTATTCTGGCCTAAGTTTTCAACACTTAATTTATTTAGGGACATGAATGATATCGTTCTACTCACAAAAAACTAAGAAAAGAATCCCAACTTTACTTAAGATATTTTTTTGCTCAAGGCTTCCATACATTGCCGTTAATTGTATACAGGAAGCTCACTCATATACTATTGCTTCGTTTTTAACAGAAGTATCCCTATTATCATTTTTATTGCTTTCAATAAAGCTAATGACATCAGACACTCGCTCCATGAATACCTGTCTTTCTTCATTATCGCACCCAATGAATGAAACAATATCAATTTGATTATGATTAAAAAGTACTAATGAATCGACATTCATAAAACCCTCAGGAAAAAGAACACCAATATAGTCATATGCTTTGCGGTTCTCTCCATCTTGAACACCTTGTAGTAATCCAATAATCATAAGTTTTTTTTGGCCCCCGCGCAATAGAACAACACTGCCTATTGGTAATAATTCACTTGCCTGCATCTCATATTCTCCTACTATTTATTTCTTTTTACCCCATCCAAAAAGATTTCTTATGTTATCTCCAATTTGCATTCCTGTATCAATAATTGTTTCAGCGGCACTAATTGCGGCAACATCAACAATAACAAATGGAGTCAGAAGAACCTTACCAACCACAGAATCTCCACAAGTGTTTTGAATAAGCTTTTGTCCAGTTTCTATATTATAGTCAAAAATAGCTTTAGTTCTATCCATATCAGCATTAACTGTACCCAAAGTAACTGAACTCACTAGTGTTTTTAATCCATACTGTCCAACATCCATCAACGTATCGCCATAGTCATTTATATCATAAACACCATCCCTGGTCTTTTCAACGATATCTCCAATTGACCTTGTAATCATCGATATTGCAGTGACGGCAGCTGCAATGTTTCCATAATCCTTAAGTCGAGCTTCTCTTAATTCTGCCTTAGACGCATGTTTCATATAAAAAGCTTCCAGTTTGCCTTCTGGTGCTAATCTCCAAGTGGCTTTCGCCAGTGCAGTACCGATAGTTATTAATCCACCTGACTCCTTAAGTTGCTCTTCAATCGACCTGCCCGTTGCATTTAATAATTCGGATATAGTGCCCATGCTTGTTTTTACTAATCCTACCAAGCCGGCAATTTCAGATTCTTTCGCCAAATTAAGCAGAGTGGAATATATACCCAGTAATCCTCTATCTACCTTAAGCAAATTCTGTACTCTATCTCTGGCTGAAGAATTCTTACTTGGATCCAGTAGTGTTGTCACCGCTTGAGTGTACCCTATTATCCCAGTGGTCAAAGAGGCTATGGTCGTAAAATTCGAAATATTATTTAGCTTTCCAATTATCGTTGCTATTTCTGTAGGCAAATAATTTTCTGCTAACCCCTCAACGCCAGAAAAAAAATCTAAAAGGTTTTTTAAAGCATTCTTCTGGTCTGGTTCATTATAAAAATATACTGGAGCCGTAAAATCAGGAGCAGATATAACGTCAGTTAACTCATCGATAGAAAACCCATCCATTAGCGATTGTATATAAGTAGAAGTAAAGTTTTTGTTCTCAGGATTAACAGCAGTACCCAACTGAACTATAAATCGATCCCATTGACCCAAAAGTGCCCAAATTAAAATCAATTTATTATGATACCTGGCATCTACTGTAGAGACTCTTGTAAAAATATTTACTATTTCTCTCTTCGATGTATTATTTTTATCTAAAACTTTTCTGTGATATGAATCAACGTCATTAATATAATATCTTATATTTAATTGTCCTATCCATGACTGAACCCTATAATAAGAATCACCAATCCAATCAGTAAAAGCACATATTCGATCTTTTTCCACATCCTCAACCATCCCCAACAGCTTCTGTTTAGCTGCATATGAAAAATCCCTTCTCAGATCAATCAGCCCCTTTCAATTTAATTTAATCATGTTCTGTATCACTGATACTTCAAGCGAAGACTATAATGGATACGTATAAAGGATAAATATTTATTATTCCACGACAAAAGCCGAATGTGTAAGAAAGCGCGAACGACCTTATTGACGTATTTTTGATGCCATAGAGGAATCACTTGTTTCAAAACCCTCTTTTGCGTTTTTCAGCATTAGAATAGTACTATCTATCATCATTGATAAATGCTGATTCATATCCTGATATATCTTCCCTATGTTCTCTAATTGACTAACAGTTTTTCCCCCACCAATAGTCGATGGGGGCGCTTTTTTAGCAGCATTGAGTTTTTGTTGAATGCTATACAAATCATTAATGGCGCTTTCCAGTTGCTGAGTCTTAATATCTATTGTACCCAATTGGTTATCCCCCTAAAATAAGTACCGATCCTGTGCATCCACTTCTAACAAAAAATGTTCTTCTGTGCTTTTTAATACTGAAGAAATCTGCCGTATTTTGCCCTGCAATTTTGAAGCCTGAGTAATATAAGCAGATAAAGCGCTACTGGTTTCTCCGAGCACAATAGCACTGTTATTCACCCTTTCCATGATGCCAATGTAAGACGAAATACACGTGTCTATAGCATCACCTTGTTCTAAAAAATATTGTCCCATATTATTACAATAATCATCATCAACTATCAGTTCTGTACCAGCCATAGATCACCTCTTCAATTTTGAGCATATTTTAATAATTGTCTCCACTGCGAATTATAATTATTTAGTTTTCTTATTCGATTATTATAATCATTAATATTTGAGTGAATCTGGGCAATCTGAGTATCGACTTTATGAATACCTTCAGTCATCGAATTATATGCTCTCCTATACTCAGATCCTCCAACCAGGTTTTGCATTCCTTTCAAATATGACTTGATAAAGTTATAATTAAAACCTTTATCAAAATTACTCATAGCTCTGTTTTTTCTGTTTGCTTCTTTATTTCGAAAATCCGATTGATAGGATTGAATCTTCGATTTCAATAATGATAATTCACTGATTTGTTCAGACAATCTTTTGATAGAGTCCTGGTATGAACGAATTATTTCTTCATTATAACGAATACTATTTAGAATTTCGGCACGAGTATAAGCCAAATCACCGACCTCCTTTTCGAAATACTAAAAATCCTGCTTCAAAAAAGATGGACAAGAACAGGAAATAACAGTTCAAAATCAAATGGAGCTGCTTTTCCTGATCAAAAGCCTGTCTGAAAAATGCAGGGTAAACCGCCGATGAATACGGCGTTATTTTTCCGGAAATATCGCTCTGAATTTTGACCTAAAAAATATCTTCCTAGTCATAATAAGCGACAAACTGTAGTACACCTACAGCCTGCCGCCGACTGCTGTGAATTCACTTTCAAAAATCACTTAAGCTGATTAGCAATCTTTCTGTCTGTTTCTTCCATAATTTGTGCAGACTGATTCAAATTGGTTGAAAGCTCATCCATTAGCTCCTTGCAATTCTTGAATGCAGGTTTAAGAGTATTATACCTTGCAACATAAGCTTTGCTTGCGTCACCCTTCCATTCTGTTTCTAAGGCTCTAATCAGAGTGTCCATATTCCTGATGCTTGTCTCAAGAGCCTTAGATTCATCAGCGTATTTCTTTGCTTTTTGTCTCATCTGTGTCGGTGTTAATTTAATTTCACTTGCCATTTTTTTCCCTCCTTTCCTTAAAAGATTTATATAGGCGTTTGCGAAACGCCAGAAGCCGCATAATTACGGCATTCTTTTTGTTATAAAATAAAACAACTCCTCACTGGTTCATGGTAA
>CADBMH010000280.1 GCA_902795705.1 uncultured Lachnospiraceae bacterium
AAGAGAACACAGGAGGGAAAGAGCTTTTCTATCCTGGCAGTGGCAGAGGGTGCTATTTCGAAAGAAGACGCTGCACTTTCGAAGAAGGAACTAAAACAAAAAAGAAAGAAAAATCCGTATCCGTCCATTTCTTATAAGATTGGAGAGGAAATAGAAGAGAGAACGGGACAGGAGGTTCGTATTACGGTTCCGGGACATACACAGCGGGGCGGAGAACCATGTCCATATGACCGCGTGATCTCAAGCAGACTTGGCTCTGCAGCGGCAAGGCTGATCATTCAGGAGAAGTATGGATACATGGTCGGATTCCGTGATGGAGAAATTGTGCCGGTTCCTTTAGAGGAAGTGGCAGGAAAATTAAAGATGGTAGATCCGAAATCGACGATCATTCGTGAGGCAAAGGAGCTTGGGATTTGTTTCGGAGATTGATGGGGCATGAGTAACTGATAATAACAGATAGGGTTGTTTGCCCAAAGAGGATAAAATGAAAGCAAATGCTCAGGTATGGAGGGAAACATGGCATATACAGCTTTATATCGAAAGTTCAGGCCGGGAGAGTTTGATGAAGTAAAGGGGCAGGAGCATATTGTAACTACTTTGAAAAATCAGATTCAAACAGAGCGGATCGGACATGCATATCTTTTTTGCGGAACGAGAGGAACCGGAAAGACAACTGTCGCCAAGATTCTGGCAAAAGGTGTGAATTGTCTGAATCCGGTTGACGGGAATCCCTGTAACGAATGCGAAATGTGTAAAAAAATTAACAGCCAGACTTCGATGAATGTGATTGAAATTGATGCAGCATCGAATAATGGTGTGGCAAATATCAGGGATATCATCGATGAAGTACAATATTCTCCGGCTGAGGGAAGGTATAAGGTCTACATCATCGATGAGGTACATATGCTTTCAACGGGAGCATTTAATGCGCTTCTAAAGACATTGGAGGAACCTCCGTCCTATGTGATTTTTATTTTGGCGACGACGGAGCCGCATAAAATCCCTATAACGATTCATTCCCGCTGTCAGAGATATGATTTCAGAAGGATTTCGATTGATACGATCACAGACAGGCTGCGTGATCTGGCAGACAGGGAGCAGGTACAGGCGGAGGAAAAAGCGCTTCGCTATATTGCGAAGGCTGCTGATGGTTCCATGCGTGATGCATTAAGTCTCTTAGATCAGTGCATTGCTTTTTATCCGGGACAGGAGCTTACTTATGATAAGGCGCTGGAGGTTTTGGGAGCAGTCGATACCTCTGTTTACAGTAAGATCTTCCGATTTCTTGCAGCACATGATGTGATGGGCTGCATTAAGGTGATTGATGAGATGACCATACAGGGCCGCGATCTGGGACAGTTTTTAAGTGAATTTATCTGGTATCTGCGAGGGCTTTTGCTTTTAGAAGCTTCGGAAAAGGGCGGAGAGCTGTTGGATGTCTCTGCAGAACAGCTTGCCATTATGAAAGAAGAAAGCGCATTGGCTTCGGGTGATGAGCTGATTCGCCTGATACGGATTTTGTCAGAGTTGATTTCCGGGATCCGATATTCTTCGCAGAAGCGCGTACTTGTTGAGGTGGCATTTATAAAGCTTTGCCGTCCGCAGATGGATGAAGAACAGAGTTTGACAAGTCTGGAGCTTCGGATTGGGGAGCTGGAAAGACGGATGGAGCATGAAGTTGTAATGCGGGAAAGTTCAGATGATTCTACAGAAGTAGAAAAAGCGCCCGGAAAGCAGGAGGAGAAAGCAACTGCAATCGTTCCGAAAGCATTGCCGGAGGATATCAAGGCGGTCATTGCCAGATGGAATGAAATTTGTAATCTGTTTGGACAGCCGGGAGTCATCTATTTGAATCTTGCAAAAAAGATCGTTTCAGAAAATGGTGCGTTGCTTTTACAGTTTACAGACAGAGGAGATGAGCAATATTTTACACAGAATGAGGGTGCGGAGCTTACAGCACTGCAAAATGTGATTTCAGGCCTGATCGGGAAAGAGGTTACGGTTGAGACCAGGACAGTGGAAAGTCAGGTCGATGATCAATATGCAGATATTATAAGTATGATCCATTTTGATAATATTGAATATAAATGAGTCCGGGCTGAAAATGCGGGAGTGTTTTGCTATTCTGTCCCGACCTATGATGCAGAAGGAGGTTAAAGCTATGGCAAAGAGAGGTGGATTTCCGGGAGGAGCAATGCCCGGAAATATGAATAATCTGATGAAGCAGGCACAGAGAATGCAGCGTCAGATGGAAGAAAAGTCGAAAGAATTAGAGGAAAAAGAGTGGGAGGCGTCAGCGGGCGGCGGGGTTGTGACCGTGCGTGTCTCCGGAAAAAAGGAGATTTTGTCCGTAAAGCTTGCGGAAGAGGTCGTTGATCCGGATGATATTGAAACCCTGGAGGATCTGATCGTTGCTGCAACAAATGAGGCGCTTCGGAAGATGGAGGAAGAAAACAGTCAGATGATGGAGCAGCTTACCGGTGGTCTTGGCGGCTTAGGAGGTCTGTTTTAATGGATTTTTACAGTACACAGATTACGAATCTGGTAGAACAGCTGTCCCGTCTGCCGGGAATTGGTGAGAAGTCTGCACAGCGGCTGGCGTTTCATATTTTAAATATGCCGGAGGAACAGGTGGCGGGCTTGTCGGAGGCGATGGTAAGTGCAAAGAAGAATGTAAGGTATTGTAAAGAGTGCTGCACCTATACAGACGAAGAACTGTGCCCGATCTGCAGAAATATGAGACGAAATCACAGGCTGATCATGGTAGTGGAAAATCCAAGGGATCTGGCGGCATACGAGAAAACAGGGAAATACGAAGGTGTCTATCATGTGCTGCATGGAGCGATTTCGCCTATGGCAGGGATTGGTCCGCAGGATATCAGACTGAGCGAACTGATGGTAAGACTTCAGAAGGATGTGGATGAGGTGATCGTGGCGACCAATAAAAATCTGGAGGGAGATACGACGGCAACCTACATCAGTAAGTTGGTAAAGCCGCTCGGAGTCAAGGTGAGCAGGATTGCCAGCGGGGTTCCGGCAGGAGGAGATTTGGAATATATTGATGAAGTTACTTTATACAGGGCATTGGAAGGTCGTGTCGATATGTGAGATGGTTTTTCTAAAAAAAGGTTTCCATTAGTGCGAGACTGACAAAGTCGGCGAGCTTCATTACAGTGGAAAGTCTGGTCGTTTGAAGTGTGTGATAGCTTTCCGCTTTGCTGACATTGACGATACCGGTGATCGCAGCATCACCGATTTTTGGGAGATCCTTTTTTACACCGATTCCCGGAAACAGGGGACCGGGGCCCAGAGTGATGAAGCCAATGTGCTCCATGACTCCCAGGGAGGCATCGATTGCGATAATATAAGGATTTTTAATGGTATCATAAATACGAAGGATATTTTTTTCCAGATTTACGGCATGAATCGGTTTTTCTATTGTTCCATAGATGGTTGGAACAGTGGAGGACCGATTATTTTTTTTGATTTTTTCGGAAAGGGCATTTCCGATCAGAGGACCAAAGCAGTCGCCTGTGGCACGGTCAGAGCCGATACATAGAAACACAACAGTCTGTCCGTTTTTTAGGATTTCTTTTTTTAATTGTAAGAGCTGATATTTGAAGTGGTGAAACTCCCGTTTTTGTCCAGAATTAAAATAAAATATTTTTTTGAAATGTGTTTTTTTAGGGACGAGAAGTTTCATATTCTCCTGTTCGTTCATTCTGTTAATCTCCATTTCCTTTCCATGGTTTACCATGGGTTCTGTTTACTATAGTATTCCCGGGAATGATCTGTTTTAATCCGTTACATTCCATGTTGTACCGGAGATGGCTGTGTCGAAGTATTTGCTTCTTTCGATAAAAATAGAGAGAAGGACCGGGCGTTTTCGACAGGATTTTACCCGGTTTCGTGCTAGCATAACAGAAATTATAAGGAAAGGTGGAAAATCGGATGGACAAGTTATATGCTTTTGAAAAGCTGCCTGAAAATATACGCCAGGTAGGGGAACAGCCAAAGCATGGACGGGTATATTTTGAAGATTATGTTGTGACTTATATGAAGGAGGTTTTTAAAAAGAGACCGGAAAAATCTATTGTGGTGTATTTGGGAAAACCGGGAAGCGGGGAAAGTGCGGGATATCAGTTTATATATGGTGCTGTGGAAATGGCTTTTGGATTTGCCGATGGAAAAGATACTTTTTCGGCAGACAAATGGGATTCTTTATATGAAATCATACAGGATTATTTTCCGGGCAGCCAGATTTTGGGGTGGGGCGCTGGAGTCTGCATGATGAACAGTGCGCTGCAAAGGCGTATAGAAGATATACAAAAAAAGCATTTTGGAAAGCGGAATCAAATTTGTTTTATTTGGGATGAGAGTGAGGAAAGCCAGACATTATACCGATTTGTGGATCCGCAGTTAAAAAAGATGAGCGGGTATACGATCTATTATGGAAAGAATCCCCAGATGCAGGAGTATGTACTGCGGGGCAGGAAGAAAGAGAGTATGGAGGCTTCCTATGTCGATCCCGTGATGAGTACGGTGCGTGAAACAATTAAAAAAAACGAAGAACGCAGGCAGGGGAGAAAAACGATTGCCGTCGCCGCAGTTCTCTTTTTCGTTTTAACGGGAGCAGGCGGAATTTTTTTGATGCAGAGCAACCGGAAGATTGAAAAATTAGAGCAGACGTTAGCAGTTGTTTCGGGAAATCATAGCAAATCTACAACTGTAGAAGAAGATAGCGGAGAAGAGGAAAATACAACCGATGCTCCTCAGGAATCGCAGAATCCTTCCGGGAGTCCGAAAGGATTGGAGACACCCGGAGAATCAGAACTGCCGGAAGAACCGGAGAATTCTTTAGAGACACCGTTACCGAAGGAAACATCGAATCCACAGAAGCCTTCTGCTTCCGGAAAACAGGAAGCCCCAGTGGAAAAAGCAAAGCAGGAGTCTGTGAAGAATTCCGGTTCTGAGAGCTCATCACAGACAGCGGCAAAGAAAACGGCTTCACCGGAAAAAAAGCAGCCATCTGCAAAAAAAGCCTCCGCGCCGACTTATCAAAGCTACCTTGTACAGAAGGGAGATACCTTAAGTCAGATTGTCTGGAGGCAGTATCATGATCTTTCCAAGCTTCCTTTGATCAAGGAAAGAAATCATATTACAGATGAAAATAAGATCAGGGAGGGGCAGAGAATTATTTTACCTATTTATTAATTCGTTAACTATAGTATACTTGCAGAACTTTTGCCGATAGAGTATAATGCTACAAAGTAACGTATTGTTTTAAGAACTGAGGATAAATTTTTATGGAAAGCTTTGTGGGACGTTCCTTTGATCTTAGTGTGATGCAGGAACAGAGAAAAAAAAGAGTGATCTATATAGCGGCGGTACTGGCTGGTGCCGCTGTTCTTGTGGTTCTTGGATTTGTTTTTTATCGTTGGTATGTGAACCGCAGTTTTGAAACTTATAAGGTCGTACATACAGCATCTGTAAAGAACGGAACTTCGTTGGAATATGCATCTTACAATGGCGGAGTGATCCGGTATGGACGAGATGGGGTGACTGCGGCAGATGAGAATGGTGATTCGTTGTGGAACGGCAGCTACGATATGGCAAATCCCCGCTTGGATATCTGTGAGAAAAGTGCTGTGGTAGCTGACATCGGCGGGACTTCCTTTTATGCGTATAAGGGACAGGATACCGGAGTGAATTTTTCGGTGGATTTTCCGATTGTACAGGCATGTATATCAAGGCAGGGAATTGTAGCTGTCTTAACGGAGGAAAGTGCTTCGAATACGATCACCTTGTATAATCCGTTTGATAAAACCGATAAGCTTTTAGCGGAGATCCCGACAAATGTTGAGGATGGATATCCGGTTTCTGTTGCAATCTCGCCGGATGGGAACAGCGTAGCAGCTTCCTATCTCTGTGTGACGACCGGAGCTGTACAGAGCAGGGTGGCATTTTATAATTTTACAGAGATCGGGAAAAATGCGAACTGTCTGGTTGGCGCAAAAAATTATGATGAAACGGTAATCTCGGAAATCCGCTTTGTCGATGAGGAGCATGTCTGCCTGTTTGGAGAAGATGGATTTTATCTATGGGAGAATATGAAACAGCCGAAGCAGCGGTTTAAAAAGAGATTTGAGGATACGATCCAGAGTGCTTTTTGTGGGGAGGGATATGTCGGAGTTGTTCTTGACCAGGGCGGAGACAGCCATGAAATGAGATTATACAGTGCCGGAGGAAAAAGAACCTTAAAGGAAAAGGTTGACGCAGATTATGCACATGTACAGATACGGGGCGATGAGATTTTGTTTGATTCGTCAGATAAGATTGCGGTATATCGGACGAATGGTGTGAAAAAATGTGCATTTGAGCTAAAGAATAAGATCAGTTATTTTTATAAGGCTTTGGGGCGGAATGATTATATTCTGATTCAAAATTCAAAAATTAAAAAAATTAAATTAAAATAATCCTTGACAAAGTGCACACAGCATAGTTATACTATGATAGTGTGCATTTTTAGCGGAAGAGCGGATTTCCTTTCGCGAAATGCCGGCACAAGAAATAAAAAAAACTACGACAGGAGGTGAAATTAATGCCAACATTTAACCAGTTAGTAAGAAAAGGTAGAAAGGTTTCTACAAAGAAGTCTAACTCACCTGCACTTCAGTACACTTACAACTCTTTAAAGAAAAAGGTTGTATCACAGAGCTCTCCTCAGAAGAGAGGTGTTTGTACTGCAGTTCGTACTGCTACACCGAAGAAGCCGAACTCAGCACTTAGAAAAACTGCCAGAGTACGTCTTTCTAACGGAATCGAGGTGACAAGCTATATTCCGGGCGAAGGTCATAACCTTCAGGAGCATAGTGTGGTCATGATCCGTGGTGGAAGAGTAAAGGATCTGCCTGGTACCAGATATCATATTATCCGTGGTACTTTGGATACGGCAGGTGTTGCGAACAGAAAGCAGGGTCGTTCCAAGTATGGGGCAAAGAGACCGAAAAAGTAGGGACTAAATGATGCATTTAGTTACCATTCACTAATTTGGTGAAGTGCCGGATTAATTTCATATTAACCTGGTGCGGACACTTTAATTTTGTGAGTACCGATGAATTAATGAATAGCAGAACGTTTGCAGTGTCGGCTGTTAGTGCTGCTAAATAATATTAAGGAGGGAAGTAACGTGCCACGTAAAGGACATATTCAGAAAAGAGATGTTTTAGCAGATCCTGTTTATAAGAATAAAGTCGTGACAAAGCTGATCAACAATATCATGTTAGATGGTAAGAAGGGTATTGCTCAGAAAATCGTGTACGGTGCATTTGAGCAGGTTGCTGAGAAGTCTGGCAAAGATGCTCTTGATGTGTTTGAAGAAGCGATGAACAATATCATGCCACAGCTTGAGGTCAAAGCAAGACGTATCGGTGGAGCAACCTATCAGGTGCCGATCGAGGTTCGTCCGGATCGCCGTCAGGCGCTCGCTCTTCGCTGGTTGACTACGTTTTCTCGTAAGAGAGGCGAAAAGACCATGAAAGAGAGACTGGCGAATGAAATTTTGGATGCTGCGAATAATACAGGTGCAGCAGTAAAGAGAAAAGAAGATATGCATAAGATGGCAGAGGCAAACAAGGCGTTTGCCCACTATCGTTGGTAATTTAGGAGGTAATAGTCTTGGCTGGAAGAGAATATCCACTTGAGAGAACGAGAAATATCGGTATCATGGCGCATATTGATGCGGGTAAGACAACGCTTACAGAGCGTATCTTATACTATACCGGTGTGAATTATAAAATCGGTGAAACTCATGATGGTGCATCTACCATGGACTGGATGGAGCAGGAGCAGGAAAGAGGTATTACCATTACTTCTGCTGCTACGACCTGCCACTGGACATTAGAGGAACATCATAAGCCGAAAGCAGGTGCTTTAGAGCATCGTATCAATATTATTGATACACCGGGACACGTGGACTTTACCGTAGAGGTAGAACGATCACTTCGTGTCCTTGATGGAGCCGTTGGTGTGTTTGATGCGAAAGCAGGTGTTGAGCCGCAGTCAGAGAACGTATGGCGTCAGGCAGACACTTATAATGTACCGCGTATGGCATTCATCAATAAAATGGATAAGATGGGTGCAGACTTTTTTATGTCTGTACAGACCATTATTGACCGTTTAGGAAAGAATGCGATTCCTGTTCAGATTCCGATTGGAAAGGAAGATGATTTCGTAGGTCTTATCGATCTTTTTGAAATGGAAGCTTACTATTATAAGGATGATAAGGGTGAGGAAATTGAAATCACTGCGATTCCGGATGATCTGAAGGATGAGGCACAGGAATGGCATGATAATTTAGTAGAAAAAATCTGTGAATTAGATGATGATTTATTAGAGAAGTATCTGGAGGGCGAGGAGCCGTCTGTTGACGAGATGAAGAAGGCTCTCCGTAAGGGTACGATCGCATGTGAAGCAGTTCCTGTATACTGCGGTTCTGCTTATAAGAACAAGGGTGTGCAGAAGATGCTTGACGGTGTCATCGAGTATATGCCGGCACCGACAGATATCCCGGATATTACAGGTGTAGACGAGGATGGAAATGAAGTAGTTCGTCATTCTTCTGACGAGGAGCCGTTCTCAGCATTGGCATTTAAGATCATGACCGATCCGTTCGTAGGAAAGCTCGCATTCTTCCGTGTGTATTCCGGTACAATGAACTCCGGTTCTTATGTACTCAATGCAACGAAGGGCAAGAAGGAACGTGTCGGACGTATCGTGCAGATGCATGCGAATAAGCGTAATGAGATTGATAAGGTTTATTCCGGAGATATTGCGGCTGCCGTAGGATTCAAGCTTACGACGACCGGTGATACGATCTGTGATGAACAGCATCCGGTTATCTTAGAGTCTATGGAATTCCCAGAGCCGGTTATCGAGCTTGCGATCGAGCCGAAGACCAAAAACGATCAGGGCAAGATGGGTGAAGCTTTATCAAAGCTTGCCGAAGAAGATCCGACATTTAAAGCGCATACAGATCCTGAGACCGGTCAGACAATCATCGCAGGTATGGGTGAGCTTCATCTGGAGGTTATCGTAGACCGTCTGCTGCGTGAGTTCAATGTAGACGCGAATGTAGGTGCGCCGCAGGTTGCTTATAAAGAGACATTTACCCAGCCGGTTGATGTGGACAGCAAATATGCGAAGCAGTCCGGTGGTCGTGGTCAGTACGGTCACTGTAAGGTTAAGTTTGAGCCGATGGATCCGAATGGTGAGGAACCATTTGTATTCGAGTCTACCGTTGTCGGCGGTTCAATTCCGAAGGAGTATATTCCGGCTGTTGAGCAGGGTATCGCAGAGGCAATGCAGGCAGGTATCCTTGGCGGATATCCGGTACTCGGTGTACACGCAAATTGCTGGGATGGATCTTACCATGAGGTGGATTCGAGCGAAATGGCATTCCATATCGCAGGTTCCATGGCATTTAAGGATGCAATGAAGAAGGGAAATGCTGTTCTTCTTGAGCCGATCATGAAGGTAGAGGTTACGATGCCTGAGGAATACATGGGTGATGTAATCGGAAGCCTGAATGCGAAGCGTGGACAGATTGAAGGTATGGACGATATCGGAGGCGGAAAGATTGTTCGTGCATTCGTACCGCTTGCCGAGATGTTCGGATATTCCACAGAGCTTCGTTCTGCTACACAGGGACGCGGTAACTACTCTATGTTCTTTGAGAGATATGAGCAGTGTCCGAAGAATGTTCAGGAGAAAGTTCTGGCTGCAAAGGCAGATTAATATATTTCAGGTAAAAAGTGGGAAAACTACTTGAAAAAATATTTGTTTTGCCATATAATATTGCTCATAGTGTAATTTATTGAAAGTGTTTAGGCGAAAGTCTATGAATTAAAGGAGGATTTTAAAAAATGGCTAAGGAAAAGTTTGAAAGAACCAAACCGCATTGTAACATTGGTACCATTGGTCACGTCGATCATGGTAAAACAACATTA
>CADBMH010000281.1 GCA_902795705.1 uncultured Lachnospiraceae bacterium
CTCGCTGTAGGATCCAATCTGCTGCGATCTTCACTTTTTTCACTCATGTCTATTTGAGTGGAATCTCCAACTCCCAGGGCTTCGCCTATTGCTCCTACTGATGTAAGCACACTGGAAATATCCGATGGAACGAATATCTTCGTTGCTCTTCCATCAGCAACTTCTTTCAGTGCATCCAGACCTCTCAAATACAGAACGCTGTGATCTATCTGTGCATCGGCCAATGATTTGAGACCTCTTGCCTGTGCGTTGTATGTGGCTTCTATTGCCTTGGCTTCGCCTTCTGCAATGGCAATTTTCGCTTCCTTTTCAGCTTGAGCTGCCAGCACTTTTGCCGCTTTATCTCCTTCTGCAACTTTAGTTACGGATTCTTTATGTGCTTCCGCTTCCAGGATGGCTTGGCGTTTTTCCCGTTCCGCCTTCATTTGTTTCGTCATCGCTTCTTCGATTTCCCGGGGCGGCTCAATGTCTTTTATCTCAACCCGTCTTACCTTTATTCCCCATTCATCAGTCGCTTCATCGAGAGCTTCCTGCATTTGCGCATTGATTTTCTCTCTCGAAGAAAGGCATTCATCCAGCTCCATTTCGCCAACCACATTCCTTAAGGTGGTTGCAGACAGGTTCTCCAATCCTACTCTGAAGTTTTCGATATTGTAGATTGCCTTTACGGGATCGAATACTTTTGAAAATACCACTGCATTGATGTCTATGGATACGTTATCTTTGGTTATTACCGTTTGGGGCGGATAGTCGTAAACCTGTTCTTTCAAAGACACCTTTGCCGATACCCTTTCCAGAAACGGGATCTTGATGTGAATCCCTGCCTGCCATGAGTGCCTGTACTTTCCAAGAAACTCCGTTAGATAGCAAATGTTCTGTGGTACTATTTTGATGTTGAATATCAATATCAATAATACCAATACTGCAATTATTATTCCGATTATAGATCCAGTGCTCATCTTTTCTCCTCCTACTTGTCTTCTAATTATTTCGCTTTTTCTTTAAATCCCAGTTCCTCTTTCAGATAATCCAGATAGGTTATTTTATCATATTTTATTCTCGTTTCCACATTCATTCCTTTTATGATAGGGAACACCTCTCCTGTGCTATTTATCAACTCTCGATCATTGATTTTTATTTTTACATCATAGTATTCAACCAAATTGTTATTCCCGTCTTTATTGACAGTAATATCATTACCAATTGATATTACTGTTCCCGAAATCGTTCCATATACACTTTGAATCATTCCTTCAACTTCCATTTCAACAGGATCACCCACATTTATTTTCACACGGTCTTTTGGAGATATCCTTGTCTTTACATAATATTCCTTTGTAGAATCAGAAATACTTGCAATTGTTTCTCCATAATTCACAACATCCCCTTTTTTGCATTCATAATTCAAATGAATAATGCCTTCATTCGGTGCTGTAATTCTATATTCATTATCAGCTGTTTCAAGCCCTTTGATTTGTGATGTAATTGTATTGATCTCCATTTTTCGATCATTAATTTTTGAGTCTATTTCTGCCATTTTTGAATGATATATTTCTTCCAGATATATTTTGTTTTTTTCTAACTCGCTTTCTATTTGAGAGTTTTTAAATCCCGCCTCTTTAAGCGCCTTTTTTGTTAATGTTTCTTGCTCTATCTGCCTGCGATAAGTTTCATACGCATGATAATAGTAACTATCATTCTCTTTACTTGAAAAGTAATTCTCTCCATCTGTGATGGATTTCTTTAGCTTCCCATACTGCCTTATTTCTTTATAGTATTTAGGAAGACTGTTTTCTAATTCCTTCTTCTGAACATCAAGTTGTTCTTTTTGCAAACTTTTATCGAAACTCTTTATTATAAATAAAAGGCTTCCGGTTTTTACTTTTTCACCTTCTTTCACAAAAGCTTTTTTTATTTTTCCCGAATACGGGTTAACAATGTAATTTTTATTTGCACTTTCAATAATTCCATTGTTTATGATTACATCTGTCTTTTTTGTAACATTCGCCCAAATAAAACTATTTAAGAGAATTAAAAAAACTACTATAACTATTATATATCCAAATGGAGGAAGATCTCTTTCATATAGTAATCTAGTATTTATACATTTATGAATATTTACTGCAAAACAATTTTCAATTTTTACTGTTTTCATTATTTCATTGTTCCTTTAGAATCATTCTTGATCTACCATTCCAAAAGTTGCTTTTATGATTACTCTTATAACTCTACTGAACTATTCATCGTTTTATCTTGTTCATTGTTTGATATTTTGCACAATAACATTATGCTAATAATTATTAACGCCAAAGAAACAAAAAAGCTTATTACAAGAATACTCGTCGATGTTACATCAATATTGCTAAGTAACTTTTTTTTAAATAATAAATACTGTGTTATTATCGCTAAAATGTTATTTGCTGAATGAACTAAGATTGGTATCATTAGATTCTTTGTTCTTTCATAAATGAGGCATAGTACTATCCCAACAATAAAGGTTGTTACCCCCATCAAGTTGATTCCATGCCCTAATCCAAACAAAACACTGGACATTATTGCTGCTATTATAAAATTGAATTTAGTTCTTGCAGCTGCAAACAATACTCCCCGGAATATCAGTTCTTCAACGTAAACCGCTGCTATCCCATTACCTAATAACTGTAACCATAATGATGTTTTCTCATCTTCATTGATTAGATACATATCAAATTTGCCATTCATATGAAAGAGCGCTGAAATACTTCCAATACATGTATTAATAGCCAGTAAAGCTACTAGTCCCACTAGAGTTAAGGCTATGATCCTTCTACATTTTTGTTTATGCATATACCATAACTCATATTCCTTTAATTGCTTTGGAACTGTAAGGAA
>CADBMH010000282.1 GCA_902795705.1 uncultured Lachnospiraceae bacterium
AGCAAAAAGTGGCCAAAAAACGCCACTTTTTTAAAAAATTTCCAAAAATATTTTTTTCAGTTATAGTATTTAAGAAAAGTTAAGGTTTGACATAAAAAATACCGCCATTAGGCGGTTTGTGGAGAATTTGGTTTTATTCAACTGTCAAAGTGCCGTCAAAGTGCCGTATCCAAACAACGAAGTTTTATTGCCAGATTCATAAAACCATGCTATAATTATAGTTATATGATAGGAAAAATACGCTGGAAGGGAGGCTTGTCTATGAAAACCAAAAAAATGCTGACAGCGAATTTAAGACCCGGTATGATCGCCTTTGAAGATACTTATACAAGCAATAACCAGTTAGTCATTCAAAGCAATACTACTTTAACACCTGAAATTATCGATAAATTAAAATATTATGCCATACGCTCAATCAAGGTATCCATTCCGGAACCGGGTGAGGAGATTCCTGACTCTTCACAGGCAGAAGCTCCTCAGGCAGCGGCTTCGCATACAGAACCCGCTCCATCTGCGGACAACACTGCTACGATTGTGGGACCGACTTACTTTGAGCGCGTACAGGAGTCAGCCGAATTCCAGACATTTAGAAAAAACTTTTCCTCCTCCATAGAATCCTTTAAAGACCAGTTAAATGATATCGTCACCAAAACCAATGTTTCCGAGGTTGTGGACAGTATGTTAAAGGAAGTAGATAATATTATTTCCGGCACCAGAAATGCACTGCATCTTTTAGATATGTTACAGTGTCTGCGTGGCTTTGACGATTTGACCTATGCACATTCCATGAATGTGGCACTGATCTGTGATGTAATCGGTTCCTGGCTCAATCTTTCGAAGGAGGACCGGAAAATCCTTTTACTGGCAGGTCTTCTTCACGATATCGGCAAGCTGAGGATTCCGCCGGAAATCATAAAAAAACCCGGCAAACTCACCGATGACGAATTTGCTCAGATCCGTTCCCATCCACAGCTTGGTTATGATATCCTGAAGCATAAAAATTTAGATAACCGTGTAAAACTCGCTGCACTGCAGCACCATGAACGCTTTGACGGCGGAGGCTATCCAAAACACCTGACCGGACCGGAAATCAGTTATTTTTCCGCTATTGTGGCAATTGCAGATGTCTACGAAGCCATGACTGCAAACCGTGTGTACCGGAAAGGAATCTGTCCGTTTAAAGTTATAGGCATGCTGGAAAAAGAGCAGAATCTTTATGAGCCGAGCATTTTATATATGTTTATGAAGCGCACGATAGAAGCATATATTAATACCGATGTGCTTTTATCAAACGGAGAAAAGGCAAAGGTTGTCTTATTAAATCAGAATATAATTTCAAGGCCAATCGTCATTACCGATGTAAAAGCCTACGACCTTTCCAAAGAGCCGGGAATCGAAATTGAGACATTGATTTAAAAATTATGCTACTTCTTATATAACATTCGGAAGTATCTGAAAAAAAGCAGATTTCATTGTATTTTACTATTAAATATACAATGTAAATCTGCTTTTACTTTAATTTGACAAATTCGGAAAATAAAACAGCAGCAAATACATGAAATGCAGAAAAAATCCCGTGGCAAATATTCCTCCCTGAAGAAAAACATCAAACCACTTGCTTTTCACCTTTGGTTTTTCTTCTTTTTCTCCATATTCTATAATGTTCAAATTTCCGGACAGGCTTTTTAGAAGCCAGAAATATATGGTAAAAACAATCAAAAAAGCAATCAGCAGTGCCGCGCCCGAAAAAAGATCTGAAACTTTTCCGCCGGTTCGTCCGCCTTCTCCAAAGTTGCGGATACGGCTCAGTGCAAAAAACAGGATATCCAAAGAAAACCACCCGCCTGTTATACTAATTATAGAGAATAGCATCCTCTTCCACCATGTCATAGAATTCCTCCCTGCAGAAATACCTGCTGTTTAGGCATCTTTTGAAAAAATCACTGTCCGCCTGACATTTTTCATAATCAGCTCTACCTACAACATCTGTCTTTCTATCTGCATTTCAAACGGCTCCAGTTCATACTTCACGGGTTCACCCATTCCATAGGCATTTACTCTTCTTAGCTCCATCTTCTTTTTCCTGTTTGTATTGTTAAAAAGGAAATGGATTCGTTCTTTTTCGCTCTCCCGTACCGTATATTCCACTCCCAAAGGAAGTCCCATAATATGTTCTGCACCTGCTACTCTTACTATTTCCCCGATCAGGGAAATCATACCTCTTCTGTTTAAAACAGTCCCGACATAATAGCATTCTCCCTGTCCGAAATGGTTCCTCGTAACAGCAGGCGCATTTTCATAGAAATTCTCACCATACACTGCCAGAACATCTGCTGTCTCTATCCCTAAAATGTCACACCAGAGACTGCAGCACAGCTCATCCCTTGCAAACGCAGTGTCCTTATCCTCTGCAGAGACGCAAAGAATACTGCCCTGCTTCCAGGAATCCTTCTGTATCCTGATCCGCTGCTTTTTCAGCCCGACCGGATCGTATTCTGTCACGTATACCCCTGCCAGATCCGCAAAAATCCCCGGAAGCGCCCTGCAGACACATTGATTATTCTCATCCTTTACCCCGGAGCGGTTAGTCAAAACAAAATGTCCGCCTTTTCGCACAAACTCCTCCGCGCGCCCTGCAAGCTCCTCATCTGCCAGAAAAAGTGCAGGTGCCACCACGATCCTGTATCCACTGAAATCACTGTTTGCGTCAATCATATCCACTCCGACTCCGTTTGCCGTAAAAGCATCATGATACGCCTTTAGCTGTGTAAAATAATGCATGCCTTCCACCTGCGGCTGTATTTTAAATGCATACTCGCTTTCCGTGCTGTAGAGGATTGCTGCCTGGTTATGTATCTCTGTCTCCTCAGGAACCGGATTCTCCTTTAAAGTCCCTGTCAGACTGCAGAACTCCTCAAAACGTCGTCCCGGTATATTGCTTTGATCGATCAAACCATGCCAGAACATTTCTGCGCCGGACTTTGCCGTCCGCCATCTGAAATGCAGGACCGCATCCGCTCCATGTGCCGCCGCCTGCAACGCATACCCTTTGATCATCCCCGGCTCCGGTGTCGCCGTCATCGGCATCCAGCTCCCGAGAGAGCCGGAAAGCTCCTCCATGATCCAAAAGTTTTTCCTCTTGATCCCACGCATCAGATCCAGATGAAACGCATGCGAATACAACTCCTCTGGATCCTCCGGAATCACCGTTGTCGGATAATTATCATAGGAAACAAAGTCCATGTTTTCGAACAGCTTATAAAAATCCGGTATATTTTCCGGCAGCCAGTTATTCGTCGTAAGCTTCATCTGTGGAACAATTTCCCGGATCAGCCCTGCCTGAAAGTTCAGATATTCCACAGTGCTCTCTGAAGCAAAGCGGTTAAAATCAAGCATATAGGAAGGATTCAGCCATGTCTGGTGTGTACCAAAAGGAGGATTTATCTGTGAAAACGAAGTATACCTCCCGCTCCAGACATCATTTCCATATGCTTCATTTACCTTCTCTATCGTCTTATATTTCTTCTTTACATATTCCCTGAACTTTTCCGCACACACCGGACAGCAGCAGAAATTCGCTTCTAATTCATTGTCAATCTGCCAGGCAGCTATATTTTCATTGTCCTTAAAATGGTGTACCAGTTTTTGGATCATCGTCTTTACCTTATCCCGGAATAGCGGACTGTTCATACAGCGATGTCCTCTGATTCCTATGGGAACACGCTTCCCGTCCGTCCCCACCTGAATGATCTCCGGATATTTTTCAAACATCCACTGCGGCGGTGTACAGGTCGGCGTACATAAAACAATTTCTATTCCCGCTTCCGTAAACATACTGACAATTTTATCCAGCCACTGAAAATCAAATTTTCCTTCCTCTGGTTCCATCATGCCCCACGCAAACTCTCCGATACGGACAATCTGCACACCGGCACGGCTCATTGCCGCCACATCCTCTTTCCAGTAATCCTCGCCCCAATGCTCCGGATAGTAATCAACTCCTATTTTCATATGGTTCTCCTCACATATCTCTGATCTGCTTTTTCACCTCTAAAAGCTGATCTCTTAATACCGCAGCCTCTTCGAAATTCAAATCTGCTGCCGCCTGACTCATCTTCTTTTGAAGCTTCTTTGCCACAACCTCTAATTCCTTCTTACTCATGGATTCCATATCCTTTTCAATATCAAAGCCAGATACCTCCACCTTCTTCGAAATCCGCATCACTTCCCTGACTGCCTTCTTGATCGTCTGCGGTGTAATGCCATGCTCCTCATTATACTTCATCTGGATTCCGCGCCTGCGGTTCGTCTCATCAATCGCCCTTCGCATCGAATCCGTCACGGTATCCGCATACATGATCACACGACCGTCCGCATTTCTCGCCGCACGACCTACCGTCTGCACCAGAGAAATCTCCGAACGAAGAAATCCTTCCTTGTCCGCATCCAGAATCGCCACCAGTGCGATTTCCGGGATATCAAGTCCCTCACGGAGAAGATTGATTCCGACCAAGACATCAAATACATCCATACGCATATCTCTGATGATCTCAGAACGCTCTAATGTATCAATATCCGAATGCAGATATTTCACACGCACACCTACTTCCTTCATGTAGGAGGTCAGATCCTCTGCCATCTTCTTCGTCAGCGTCGTCACCAAAACCTTGTTGCCCGCATCCGTTGTTTTTCTGATCTCACCGATCAGATCATCAATCTGTCCCTCCACGGGCTTTACTTCAATCTCCGGATCCAGAAGTCCGGTAGGTCTTATCACCTGCTCCACCCTTAAAAGCTCATGCTCATCCTCATAAACATTCGGTGTGGCAGATACGAAAAGCATTTGATTGATATAACCCTCAAATTCACTGAAATTAAGCGGTCTGTTATCCAGTGCCGACGGCAGACGGAAGCCGTATTCCACCAGGGTTTCCTTCCTGGAACGGTCGCCGGCATACATTCCCCTGATCTGCGGAATCGTCATATGCGATTCATCGATCAAAATAAGAAAATCTTCCGGAAAATAATTCATAAGAGTATTGGGCGTTTCTCCCGGCTTAAGCCCCGACAAATGTCTCGAATAATTCTCAATCCCGGAACAAAATCCCGTCTCTCTGAGCATTTCTATATCAAAGTTCGTCCGCTCAGAAATCCTCTGCGCCTCGATCAACTTGTCCTCGCTTTTAAAGTAATCCACCCGCTCCTCAAGTTCTTCCTCAATCGTATGGATGGCCCGCTCCATTGCCTCCGCTTCCACGACATAATGTGATGCAGGAAATACTACGATATGCTCAAGCTCTGCATGTACCTGACCGGTGAGTACATCAATCTCCGTGATCCGGTCTACCTCATCGCCAAAAAATTCAATCCGGACTGCTTTTTCCGATTCATTGACCGGAAAGATTTCTAAAACATCTCCTCTCGCCCGGAAGGTACCTCTCTTAAAATCCAGATCACTCCGTATGTACTGAATTTCGACCAGACGCTTAATCACATCATCCCTGTCCTTGATCATACCCGGGCGCAGATTAACCGTCATATTCTGATAATCCACCGGGCTGCCGAGTCCGTAGATACAGGATACACTGGCTACAATGATCACATCCTGCCTTTCCGTAAGCGCCGCTGTCGCCGAATGCCTAAGCTTATCAATCTCATCATTGATCGAAGAATCCTTCTCAATATAAGTATCAGAAGAAGGCACATATGCCTCCGGCTGGTAATAATCGTAGTAGCTGACAAAATACTCCACTGCATTCTCAGGGAAAAACTCTTTGAACTCGCCATAGAGCTGGGCAGCAAGTGTTTTATTATGCGCGATCACAAGTGTCGGTCTATTTAATTTCTCTATCACATTTGCCATCGTAAAGGTCTTTCCGGAACCGGTCACGCCAAGAAGCGTCTGGAACTGGTTTCCCTCCTCAAAGCCCTTCACAAGAGCATCTATTGCCTCCGGCTGGTCACCGGTCGGCTTATATTCGGAATGTAGGACAAAATGATCCATAGGGATTCCTCCTTGAAATATGTTTTATCATGATTTTGGGCTCAAAAGGTATTCTGCCCTCAACTGATACAATTTTCTATAAAAAACATCTAACCGTAATTATAGCATGAAGAGTAAAAAAGTACAGAGAGAAATGAAAGTTTTTGCGTAATAAAAATAAGCCATCATGGATTTCTCTCCATAATGGCCTGATAGACCGTAGGTCGCCTCCGTCCGGTTAAAATCCAGAATACAGAACGCCCCACAACTTCACCCTCTTAACGCCCCTTCTATCTTTTCCGTCAGGCTCCGGTACTCATCGATAAAAGAATCATAATTTTCGATTATGTAAGAGCCGTCTTCTCTTTTAGCAGCTTCCTCCATCTGCAGTGCCTGCTCTGCAAAATCATCTGCACCGATCGTCTTTGATGTACTCTTTAACGCATGGACCAATACTTTATATTCCTGCCAGTCATGACTTTGATAATAAGTCTCCAGTTCTTTTGTCTTTTCTTCAAAACCATGTACATAGTCTCCCAGTATTTCCATATAAAAATCGATATCACCACCACAGTATCTTAAGCCGGTCCCTACCGATATCCCTTCCGCCCTAAGATTTTTAAAAATCGTTTCCGACTCCGATTCTTTTTTCTCCACTTTGTCCTGTTCAGGCAAGTTCTCTCCACCGGCTTCCGGCACAAATTCCAAAATCCCGTTATCTTCTTCCGGAGCAAACTCTAATATCTCACGATCCTCCTCCGGCATAAATTCCAATACCTCATGGTTCTCTTCCGGAGCAGGCTCCAAAGTCTCATCATGCTCTTTTGACATAGCTTCTAAAGCCTCAGCCTCCCGTGCTTTCCTCTGCACTACAAGCTCTTTTGGCAGATATTTTTTCATCATGCCTTCTAATTCCGTTACCTCAATCGGCTTTGAAAGATAATCGTCAAAGCCTGCTTCCAAATATTTTTCTCTTGCTCCCACAATGGCATTTGCCGTAAGGGCGATCATCTTCGTGCGCTCCGTATACAGCTTCCGCTCCCTTAAGATGGCAAGCGTTTCTATTCCGTCCGGCTTTGGCATCATATGGTCTAAAAACACAATATGATACTCATTTTTTTCCATCTTTTCTATCGCTTCCTCTCCGGAGGAGGCAAGAACCGGTACGATTCCATTCCGCTTCATCAGATTCTTAACTACTCTCCGGTTCATCTCATTATCGTCTACTACTAATATTTCAGCCTCCGGCGCATACAGGATTTCCTCATCTGCCTGCTTATTTCCCATATCTTCGATATGCTTCTTATAATCTCCAAGCGGCTTTTGATCCACAATGCGCTGCCTGAGCACAAAAGAAAAGACAGAGCCCTCTCCATAGACACTTTTTACCTGCAAATGGCTGTCCATCATTTCAAGCAGCTTTGTAGTGATCGACATTCCGAGACCTGTTCCCTCGATCGTCCTTTTTCGCTCCTCCTCCAGCCTTTCAAATGCTTCGAAAAGCCTGTCCATATCTGCTTCCTTTATGCCGATCCCGGTATCCGACACCCTGATATCAAGAAGGATTGTATCGTATTCTCTTTGTTTTTCCTGTACCTGCAGAACCACTTTTCCCTCTTCTGTATATTTTACGGCATTCGTCAGAAGATTGGTGATGACCTGTATGAGCCGTATATCATCTCCGAAAAGCACGGAAGGAAGCTTCGGATCTGCCTCTATGATAAAGTCCAGAGCTTTTTCCTCTGCGTGCCCCTTTACCGCATCCTCAAGCTGCTGAAGCACTTCTGCCAGATGATAATTCACAGGAATGATTTCCATTCTTCCATCCTCAATTTTCGAAAAATCAAGAATTCCGTTGATGATCGTAAGCAGATTTTTCCCGGCTGTTTTAATGCTTTCCGCATACTCTATGATACCGTCATCCTCTGATTCCCGCAGTATCATTTCATTCATGCCGAGCACGGCATTGATCGGAGTCCTTATTTCATGGGACATCTGCGCTAAAAACCGGCTTTTTGCCTTGCCCGCGGCAATCGCCGCATCTGCAGCCTCCTTCGCGCGCTTTTCCGATGCGTTTAATTCCTCCATGGTCTTTAAAAGAGCGATATAATCCGGCGTTTCGAGCGATAAAAGAATCAAGAGCACTCCAAGCGATGCCATGAAAAAAGTAATCAAAAGATTGTCAAAAAACAGCATCTGTACTAAATAAAGGACAAACATGATGATCATTGCCGTCACCAGTGCCAGCACCTGACTTCTCTTATATTTTTCCCTGTGCCGCAAAAGGTAAATACATCCGATCACAAAAAAGATCAACGGAAACCCGTATGCCACTAAGATAAACAGTTCCCGGTGGATATAGTTTCCTGCCTGATCGTAAGTAAACACCCAGCCTGTCAGGGGATTGGTAAGCAGAAGGAACACATCCGTAAAGAGCAGGATATGATTGATCCTGTTTCTGAGCTTAAACTCCTCCGCATTCATTTCCGCATACGCATACACATAATAGATATAAGAGAATGCGGCAAATCCGGCAAGCACGGAATCTGTGATATTGAAAAGATAGTGTACCGGATTCGGTACCAGAGCATGTGCACTCGTTACAACCGCCGTGAGGACATCGACAATGTCAGCGATCATAACGAAAAACGCAAACCTGCGAAATGCCCTGGCAATAGGCGTAGGCTCCTTATAGCGGACTGCCAGAAAGGAGCATAGTATAATATCAAGCGGTATCACAGCCAGCTCAAGAAAAATATTATAATCCAGTTTCATCTTTTCCTCCATGCCGAATCAATTTTTGTATAGCGAACCATGTTCGCATTGGCACCGCACGAGAAAGTGCTTGCGAACTTTAGTTCGTTGGCATTCTCTCGTGTCGGAACATAAAGCCCCACAATTACAGCTTGAAATTCATGATCAGCCCCTCTAACTCTTCCATGCTGTTTTGATTTTCCTGCAGCCTGGTATATCCATCCTTTGAGCTTTCCATGGTCTGTCCCGATTTTTCCGCAATATTACTGATTGCATCCGCAGACTGATTGATGATCAAACCGATACCGTCTGCCGCCGTAGAAATATCTGATACATTTTTCTTTAAAGCCCTCACCTCGTCATCAATCTCTGACATCATATCTGCAAATTCTTCCGCACCGGCCTTATATTTCTGACCGGTCTCTTCAAATGCACTGTAATCATTCAGCACGGTATCCCCGAGGAAATCCTTTGATAACTCAACGCATGAGGTCAGATTTTTCACGGCAGTATTCACATTTGCCACAATTTCATTAATATGATTTACAGTATCTACCGTCTGTGTGGAAAGATTTCCGATTTCCGTCGCAACAACCGCAAAGCCTTTTCCTGCTTCTCCGGCTCTCGCTGCTTCAATACTTGCATTCAGTGCTAAAAGACCTGTCTGCTCAGAAATTGCCTGAATATTTTCTGTCAAGGTATTGATCTGTGCGACTGCCTCCGACTGCTCTATTGCAATCTGTGCCTTCTCTCTGATATTCTGATACATACTCTTCGTTTTTTCAGAGGATTCCTTTGTAAATGCCTGCATGCTGTCCGCCTGGCCGGAAATATCATCTGCATTTTCCCTGCCCTGCGCGATCAATTGATTGAGCTTTTCTGAACTTTTTAACATTTTTGCTATATTTTGAACAATGGTTTCCGTTGTCGCAGCCGTCTCCTGCATGGATGCGGCAAGCTGCTGTGTCGTAGAGGAATTATCCTCTGAAATTTCCGAATTTTCTCTCATGATTCCATCCAGATTATGATTGCTTTCCGAAATCGTACTTTGAATATTCTGCATATCCCGAACCATATCATGCAGAATGCCTCGCATACGTACAACCGCCTCTGCCATGGCCCCGATTTCATTTTTCGACTTTGTGAGAGCAGTTAAGGTCTCATCCTCACTTAAATCAAGTGTCGCGGTTTTTTCCACACTTTTTGTAATCTTAGAAATCGGCTTTGCCATACTATTTCCGATGAAAACACCAACAAATGCGATAAGGAGCATGACGATTACGGTAAGCGTCACGATTGTGATACGAAGTCTGTTGACATCCTGATAAATCTCATTTTCCGGTGCAGTAATTCCAAGGATCATTCCGTTAGAAAGAACCTGATAGGTCAGCTTCATCTTCTTTTTTCCGTCCTTATAGGATAAGAGCTTTCCTTCATCCTCTCCGCTGATCATTTTTTTTGCGATATCGGCAAGATTACCGCCGGCGGCACTGGAAAATTCAGAACCGATTTCTAAGTTTTTATCATATAAAACATTTCCGCTGCTGTTCAGCAGAAAAGCAGAGCCGCTATCATATACTTTAATCCCGCTCACAAGATCCGTAAGCTTTGTAAAATCAATATCCATGCCGACAATACCCACGGACTCTCCATTGATATACAACGGTACGACATAGGAAATCATATAAACATTGATATTTTCATTCAAATATGGATCCATCCAGATCGGTCCGTTATTCTGTACAGGAATATAATACCAGCCGACATGCTCCAGATCCGAAGAATCGTATTTACTGAAATCTGTCGGTGTAACACTTTCAAACTCCTCCTCTGTAGAATTTCTGGTTAAAAAGATACCGGAGGTCGGTTCCGTAAAATCAGGGTTATAACGGATATATGCCGTAATCGTTCCTGCTGTATTGGAAGCAAAGGTAATATACTCCTGTAAAAGACTGTCTGTATATTCCTTCACATAGGCATTATTCCCCTTAAAGCGGCTAAAATCAAGCCTGTCCAGAGAAACCTGCGCTAAAATATCTACCGACTGCTGTATTTTCATAATTTCTGAATCTATGCCTTCTGCCTGCTCCTTACTGGTCAGCTTCATGCTGTTTTCTGCTTCTCTTCCCGCCACCCTGCTCGAATTCGTAAGACTGACAACTCCTACGACGATGACGGACAAAAGTGCACATAATACAATAGATAATGTGATTTTAAAGCGAATTGTTTTCATAAAAATATTCCTCCGTTCTTTTTACTATTTGTCAACAAGCTCGTCCCTCATCCCTTTTTCAACCTTATACCCCTGGCACAAATCAGCCGTTTTCGGCTAATCTTGCACTATGAATAAATAGTTTGAAAGTTTACTTTCAAATTTATCTCTCTGTCTGAAACAATAAGCCAAAGCTGCCCGGTCCGCAGTTCACGGCAATTGCCGGAGATGCCTTCTGGAAATAGATTTTTTCAAATACCATTTTCTTATAAATTTCTTCTTTTATCTTTTTCAGTTCATTCTGTGAAAGTCCCGCATAGGTCACAAAGAGAATACGCCGGTCAACAGATATCAATGTGTCCAGTATATTGGATACATACTTTTTCCACGCACGCTCCCTGGAACCAAAATATAATTTCCCGACGGTCATATCTCCTTTCTTCAAAATAAGTACCGGCCGGATCATAAATGCTTTTGTAATATTTGCAATTCTTCCTCCTACCTGTCCTGCTCTCGCAAGATAATCCAGATTATCTACAATAAAACTGGTATGTACTCTGCTTTTCATCCTCTCAAGCTCTTTGACAATCTCCCCGACAGTTCTTCCCTCCTTTACCATACGGGCAGCTTCAATGACCATCAGTCCCTGACCACTTGAAAGATGTCCCGTATCTATCACAAAGACATTATCAAATGCCCGCGCCGCCTCTAATGCCGCCGGACAGCCACTGTTTGCGACACTGCTTGAAATGGAAATATGTATCACATTATTCGCATGCAGCAGCTGTCTTGCAAAAAATGATTCATGTTCAGCCACATCCGGCGACTTTGTTTTCACCGTATGCTGCTTTCCCTTCATATAGGCAAGAAGCCCCTGCTGCTCAATCTCAATTCCATCCCGGAAGACTCCCTCCTCTGTTTCAACCATATGAGGAATAACAGCAATATGATATTCCGAAAGCACGGACTTCGGAAGATCTGCCACGCTTTCCGTTGTGACCGCTATGATTGCTTTTTTCCGGTGCTTGTCCGTTTTCAACAGACTTTCCTCCAGAATTTCCTCCTCCGATCCGGTCAGGGTGACAAGATTCCCCGGCAGCTGACGGCGCAGTTCATTTTCTAACTCCCGCCCTGTGATCGGCTTCACGAGGTATCCGTCAAAGCCTTCCTTCGCATAAAGCAAAGCACTCTCTCCTCCGGCATTTGCAGTCAGCGCAATAATCTTTGACTCTCTGCAGAAGCCTCCTGGCTGAGTTTTTATCTTATGCATACATTCAATTCCATCCATATTCGGCATCATGTGATCCATAAAAATAACATGATACATGCTCTCCAGCGTTTTCTCCAGAGCCTCCTTTCCACTTCCGACGGTATCGATCTGCACCTTTGTATCCCGCAACAGCTTTTTTACGACCAAAAGATTTGCCGCCGTATCATCTACGACCAGAATGCGCGCTTCCGGTGCTTCGAAGCTTTGATGATAGTTCTCTCTGTTGTTCAGACCATGACGCCTTTCCATATCCAGTTCGCCAATTCCTTCTTCATTTGCAATCTGCTGCGGAATTTCAATGATAAAGGTCGAACCCTTGGTATAAACACTGTTTACCGTAATCTTCCCACCCATCAGCTCTACAAACTGTTTGACGATGGAAAGCCCCAGTCCGGTCCCCTCGATATACCGGTTTTTCTCTTCATCCACCCGTTTAAAGGCATCAAAAAGATATGGAATGCTCTCCTTTTTTATTCCCATCCCGGTATCACTTACTGTATAAATCACATTTGCATAACCATTCCCCATGCGCTCATACTGGATGGACAAGGTCACAGAACCTTCGTTTGTATATTTGATTGCATTTGTCATGAGATTAATGAGGATCTGCTTGATTCTCACCTCGTCACCAATTAACTCCTCCGGAAGCTCCGGTGCCACACTGATATGAAATTCCAGATTCTTTTCCTTTGCGCGGAGCCACAGCATCCCGACAATGTCCGAAAGCATGTCCCCTGTATGATATGCTGTCTGCGACAGCTTCATCTGTCCGGATTCAAATTTGGACATATCCAGAATATCATTGATCAGATGTAATAACATTTTCCCCGCAGACTGAATATTTGCCGCATTTTCATTGATTTCATCCGATACATTTTCCCTGAGTGTCATTTCATTTAATCCGATGATCGTATTGATCGGGGTACGAATTTCATGGCTCATACTCGAAAAGAACTGATTCTGGGATTTATTCAGGACATCAATTTCTTCCTTCTGTGCCTCGATTTTATCCATCGCTTCCCTCTGCAGCTCCAGTTCAAACCGCACTATGACAAGCAGCATGACTGATACAAGCATCAGTGTAATATACAAATTCATAGAATTCAAATTCCCATAATCCGGATGTCTGTTCATCAATTCGCATAAGAAATAGGCAAATGTTGCAAAAACAGCTTCTATGCCGAGAAAAACATATTTCCATTTCCCATCCATGATAAAGATAATGTAAAGAACTCCTGCAATATACCAGACAGCAGTTCCGCTATTATACTTCGAGCCCGCTATTATGAGCTCCGGAATAATAAGTACGCTCATAAGCAAAGCTATGATGGGAGCTATCTTGTCTACCTTTTTATATTGCACGGCAACCCATGTCAGAATACTGCAGAGCAGAAGCAGAACAGCCATCAGGACAAATTCAGGTGCATTCTCTCTCATATCCTCATTCTGTACAATATGACCGACCGCCTCCGATATAAAGTAATATCCGAACAGCACAGGCAGTACCATAGCCGAAATTACTATAAACTTTTTTTCTGTCTGTCCGTCATTTTTTTCGGAAGTGCCATATCCTGTATTTTGGTTCATGAGCCTTCACCTCCCTCCGGGACAAACTCCAGTATTTCCTCTTCCGGGTCAAATTCCAGTACCTCTTCCTCCGGTCCAAATTCCAATACTTCCTCCCAACCGTTTTCAGGCTCCTCCGGCTGAAACTCCTCTACGCTTTCGAATAATGCAAGGATTCCATTCGATAATTTTTCATACTCCTTCATAACCTTTTCATGATTCGTCTGAATGAACAGACCGTCTCCCGCCTTGGCGGCAGCTTCTAAGTTTTTCGCCTCCTCAGACAGCTTCTCTGCACCGATCATCTTTGCAGTACTTTTTAATGCATGTACAATGATCGCATAATTCGGAAAATCCTGCCCGGAGTAATAAATCCCCGCATTCGTCCGTTTACCTGCCGCATCGGAAGCAAACTGCATTAAAAGCTCTTTATAAAAATCCTCCTCATTCTGACAGTAGTAAAGTCCCTGCTCCACATTGACTCCTAATGCCTTTAGCGGAGCGTAAGGACTCTGTTCTTCCTTTTCCACAGTATTCTCTGTCTGCGGTTCCTCCTCTTCCTCACTCCGCAGCTCTATTGCAGATTTCGGCAGTACTTTTTTCAGGACTCTCTCTAACTCGACCAGATCAACCGGCTTGCTGACAAAGCCATCAAAGCCCTCCGACAAAAACATTTCCTTCGCTGTACTCACTGCATTTGCCGTAAGTGCCACGATCGGAAGCTCCCTGTTTCTTCTGCCGGCCTCGGACCGGATTCTCTTCATCGCTTCCACTCCGTCCATTTCCGGCATCATATGATCCATAAACACAATATCATATTCCTGCTCCCTGCACAGACGAATTGCCTCCTCACCGGATGCTGCAGTTGTTACAACCATCTCATAACGTTTGAAAATTCCGTTTGCCACGATCAGATTCATCGGCTCATCATCTACTACAAGTGCACGGACTCCCGGACAGAATATCCTTCCTGCTTCCTCCTCTGAATCAGCATCCGCGTTTAAAACGCCGATTACAGGAAAACAATAGAACGGTTTTCGCAAAATTTTCGCTCTGGAACCTTTTCTTGTCTCAAAATCGTCATAGGCAACGACCACAACCTTCATTTCTTTTGAAAGCTGTTCCATATACGGGACATTTTCCGAATATTCTTCTTCCCCGACAAACAAATGCGTCAGCTTGATGCCGGTCAGAAGCTTTTTCAAATTTTCCACGTGATCTACCTTGTGCATCTGTACCTTCAGTCCCAGGACCATATCACGGATCATTGCATTATAGAAGTCCCGCACATACGCATTCTCATACTTTTCAAAGTGCAAAAAAGCACCCAGAGATAACTTTTCCCTGTTTCTCACAGACATACACTCGGATTCATCTACTACCTCCTGCGGAATGCTGACATGTACCGTTGTCCCATTTTCCGGACTCGATTCAATCGTCATAAATCCGTGTAGTGCGCTGACAAATCCCGAAACGATTGACATTCCAAGTCCGAGTCCGCTCGTTGACCTTGTCCTGCCGGAATTTGCCTGATAAAAGCCGTCCGAAATCCGTTCTAATTCCGACTCTGTCATCCCGATGCCTGTATCCGTTACCTGAATGCATAAATTAATCCCATATGTTTCTTTAATCGAATAAATTCTTACATAAACACCACCCTCTTTTGTGTATTTTAATCCATTTACAATCAAATGCCATAAAATTTTTTTCAGCTTTCCCACATCGGTATGCATCACCTGCGGAAGTGCAGGATCGACATCAATGATCAATTCCAGTTCCGACTGTTTTAATTCCTTAACCTGCATAACAAGATCATTCAGAACAGAGGAAAGCATATAATCTTCTGTATTTACGGCAAGATGATCCATATCGATTTCCGAATAATCCAATATATCACTGATCTGCTCTCCTACACGCCTTCCGGCTGCCTTCACATCCCTGAGAGCCGTTTTTATCTCCGGATTCTGCTCCTTTTCAATGCATACACCGGTCAGACCGATCACGGCATTGACTGGCGTGCGGATCTCATGTGACATATTTGCCAGAAAGTCATTCATTTTTGTCGTAGCTTCAGAGAGCATTTCTATTTCTTCCTTCGATCTGCCAAGCACCTGTCTCCATTTATCAATAATGGTTCTTGCAATCCAGCCGACCATAAAAATAAGTGCCAGATGTAAAAGAGTACGGGTCAGGAAAAGCGAATCCACCTTTTCTCCCGAATAGAACAACAGCACCAGATCATAACCAAAGGTCACATAATAGGACACCTGACAAAGTGTGATCAGTGATTTAATGCCGGTCATCGTATAGAGCATGATAACCGCAGTCATCACCGGTGCCGTATCATACATGCTGGTCCTATGGATTCCATAGAAAAAAAAGGTTCCCATCATCAAAACAGAGTATACCCACAGTCTTTGATATGAAGAAACCTTTTGCTGTATATGCAGTCCCCAGCTTATGACCAGTCCAAGTGTAATAATGATCAATGCCCAATTTTCCCACGACAAAAGAATCGATTCCCCGATCAAAATCACGGAAAAGATCGTGTAACTGATAAGTATCATCAGGTGAGATGCCTGAAACAATTCATTTTTTTCAAATTTTTCTTCCATA
>CADBMH010000283.1 GCA_902795705.1 uncultured Lachnospiraceae bacterium
CAACCAGAATAAGTACATGAACCCCGGCGACTGCACCAATCTTTAAAACATCTTTAAATTCTGTCATCTTCGCCAAAAAAGCAGCGATAAAAAATACATAAATAATCTTAACAAACTCAGAAGGCTGCAGGGCAAATCCACCAATCTGAATCCAGTTTTTCGCACCGTAAACCTCCTTGCCGATCACAAAAACCAGCGCTAACATCACAATTCCTGCAATCGCGTAAATCGTTCCATACCGGTTAAAATGCCGATATCTCTCAATCGAAAACGGAATAAACAGACCACCGACACAGATACATCCGGCAAAGATCATCTGTCTGATCCCATGCTCCAGATTCAATCTTCCGATCATCAAAAAGCCAATCATCATAAGCATCAGCATATTATTCAACACCATTTTTGAAGCATGGTCATAGACATAAAGATATGCCTTATTCACAACAAACAATAACACCAACTGCAAAAAATAAACAAGCAGCAGCTTTAAATCCAGACTGTTTAAAAACAATACCAAAGTGCAGACCATATGGATCAAATACATAATCTTATTCTGCCTTTTGTATATTTTGTTCTGTCTTTCCTCACTCTTTCCGATAAATACAGAAAAACAATGCCAGGTATACACAGCAAACAGCACGATAATAATATATTTTGATGCTTCTACCACTATGGAATGAAGCACTCCCACTGCATTTGAATTACCAAAAAACCGGATCAGCTTTTCGGCCGCTTCTCTTTTATCCATCGTTCTCCTTTCACTGCACCCCTTTATAGAAGTGTCCAAAGCTTGTATGTATATCAAATTTTCCGGTTAAAATTTTCTCCACCTCTTCCTCCGTCTCCGTAGTGAATCCATACCGGACTCCGGTAACAGAAGGCGGCACATCCCCCTGAAACACGCTTTTTAAATAAACCGGTTCATCCAGCCAGATCATATTATAGCAATATCTGCAGACATTCATAGCCAAAAACCTTCTTTTCTTTTCATCCCGGAAAGAAAGCACTCTATTCCCTGCTTCCCCCTTATTTACTGCACATGCACGAAGATTCGCCTGCATACACTGCGCAGAAACCATCATAAGCGGTCTGGTATAACCAATCAACTCCAGCCCGCCCTTCCATGAAAGATGACGGATTTCCTTCTCCGTAAGCTCGGTAGAAACAGTAAGCTCCTTTGCCATACTCCCAAAAAGGCAGGCAGCCTCATCATTCATTATATATAAACCTGCATCAAACATCAAAGGCACATCCGGAATTCTCTCCTTCACAAAGAGATATTCTTCTAAATTTTTTAACAAAAACCCATCCCATGCAAGGGAAAATATGCCGTTGTTCTTTTCCATCTCCTGTGAAAAAAAACGTTCGACTCCTTTCCTGAAAATATGTGGAAAAGCAAGCCAGGGGCTTTTTCCCCGAGCCTTAATCCTTTGAAAAGCCTCTCCAAGTTCAGTGAAAGTAAGCTTTTCTGTCTGTAAATAAACCCTCCGGATCCGTTCATCTGACAGCACCGGCTCTAACTGGCAAGAGGAAAGCACAGATGCCGAAACCATCGTTTTTTCTCCGTTTCGACTGTTTGCAGATCTTATTTTCTGCCTCCTGTCCGTTTGCGATTCCTTATCAGATAAATCCCTGTTTTTTTCTACGTTTTCCTCTTCTCCCCCGTCTCGCCGCCACTGCTTTAAAAACTTTTCCTTCAGACAGGAAAAAGCTTCTCTCCGAAGTTTTTTTAATGCACCGACATTGATAAAAAGCCCCTCTGTGAGACTAATCTGCAGCTTTTCAAAGTAAAACTCACTTTCTCCTGTTTTTATCAAAACACTTCGCACATCCTCATCCGTCGCGGACCGATTCTTCGCCTTCCTGCACTCCTCGCCATATACAGTAACTTCTGTTCCAGCCAGATTGACAGAAAGGGACAGCTTTTCCCCTTCAGCTGCAAAGAACCGGGCTTTTACCGTAACCCGGTCTTTCGGGCTCAAATACCTCTCCTGAATCTTTAAAAGAAGTCCGGCATTTTTCGTGCGATAGACAAAAGCTGCAGCCTTCATATTTTTTTCCGACCGATATCTTGCCGACACACGCTCCCCCCTCTTTACCGCACTTCCCAAAGTGTATTCATAAAGAGAATCCATATTTTTATCCCGAAATTCCAAAACATCATGCCCTCCGAGATCCTCCAGTGCTTCATACACAGCCTCTTTCTTCCCGACCGAAAGAACCCTGCCCGCCAAAACGCCACCATGATTCGGACGGTGACCGGCTAACATTTCTCCCTTCTTCCCTGGATGTCTCTCCTCAGGATTTCCCATACTGCCCTCTAAATATCCCGAAGTAAAGCCCTCCCTGCTGTATAAATCCGCTAAAGCTCTATAATCCTCCTCCCATTCCTTCTCATTCGCCTTCCGATAATGTTCATATCCTTCTTTGCCAAGAGAAATATATAAATCTACATATTTACGGTAAATAGATGTTACCAGTGCTGTATATTCCGGTCGTTTCATCCGTCCCTCAATCTTAAAGGAATCCACCCCGGCTTCTATAAGTTCTCCAATATGCGGCAGATTGCAAAGCTCTCTGGGACTTAAAAAATACCCCCGGCTTCCTTCCGCTTCGTATCTCTTTCTGCAGGGCTGGGCACATCTCCCCCTGTTTCCACTCCGGTCTCCAAGCATGCTGCTAAAAAGGCACTGGCCCGAGTAGCAATAGCATAATGCTCCATGCACAAATATTTCTATTTCGGAAGTCGTGTCCTCTCTCATTTGACGGATTTCTTCTAACGATAATTCCCTCGCCGGAACGATTCTCGTCACATGATACTGCTTCAAAAATTCTGCGGTTTTTCCCTGCGTGATCGTCATTTGCGTACTGGCATGAATCGGAAGCTTTGGAAAATGCTCCGAAATAAAAGAAAGCACTCCCATATCCTGCACCAAAACCGCATCTAACCCCGCTTTATAGTAGGGGAGTAAAAAATCATATAATTCTCTCATTTCCCAGTTTTTCAACAGTGTATTTACTGTCATATACACTTTTACACCATGCAGATGACAATAATCAATCGCGCCAAGCATATCTTCCTCATCCGGATTTTCTGCATATGCTCTTGCTCCGAATTTATTCCCGCCAATATAAACCGCATCGCACCCGGCAGCGACCGCTGCCTTTAGCGAATCAATGGAACCTGCCGGCGCTAAAATCTCCGGTTTCTCTGATTTTATCATACATTTCCTCATTTCTTTCCCAAAAAGAAAGCTGCCTTTTCACTGAACGGCAGCTTTTTCTATTATCTTTTTTTCCCATTTCGATGCACATGAATGGATGTAATCTGATTATCATTTTGGCTTTTATCCTCATGTTGCGTTTCGTTTTTCAAGCTTTCTATTTCTGCTTCCAAACGGATTGCCTTCTGCTCTGACTCGTTCTTTTCTTTTTCCAGATCTTCCATCTGCTTGTCTCTGTCAGATAATTTTTCCTGAAGCTCAATAATCTCATGCTTCATATCAAAAATTTCTTTTTCCAGGTCTTCTTTGGCCTTTTGAATCTCACTTGCTGATTCCTGTGTTTTAAAATAGTCATCTGCCAGATTAATTTCCAAAAGCGTATGCTTCATCTCTGTATCAAAACGGTTATAACCATCCGCATGTTCAAATTCTGATACCTTATCATTGATATAGGCGGCAATTCTCTGCAGATATTCGCTGCTCTCATAACCGCTTAATGTATAACGCTTCTTATTAATAAGTACTTCCACATCGTTTTTGGTATTCATAACAATCCCCTTTTTTGTTATCGCTTATCACGATTTGCCTGTCCTGCAGCCTTCTGTGAATTTCCCTGCTGCGCACCGGCGGCAGCCTGCTGCGCCTTTGCTCTTCTGGCCGCCTCTGCCTTAGCCTCCGTCTGCTGCCCTGCTGCATGCCTTGCCTGCGGCTGTGGCTGTGGCTGCGTTGGCATAAGTTCCGATCTGTTTTTACGAATAATCTCCAAATGTCCCCTGAGAGCAGTCTCTAAAGCCTTTGAATTATTTGTTGTAGTCTCATATGCCTGCGCAATCGCCTTTTCTGCCATACTAAGCATGTCCGATGTATAGTAAAGTGCACCGTTGCCAATTTCATCTGCCTGCTTTCTGGCTGCGGCAATGATACGCTCTGCCTCCTCATTTGCCTGCTGAATCGTAAGCTCTGCCTGCTGATATGCCTGCTGCATGATGTTATGCTCTTCGACCATGGCACTATACTGTGCCCTGGCATCTGCCAAAATAGCATTTCTCTTTTTTTCGGCATCCTCCAGTATTTTTTCCCTCTGACTGAGCATTTTTCGATATCTTGTCAGCTCATTCGGAAGAGCTCTTCGCAAATCATCTAACAGATCATAGAGGTCATTCTTCGGAACAACCACTTTTGTCGAAGAAAAATTTTGCATTTTACAACTTTCCACAAAAGAATATATATCTTCTATCCCTTGTTCCAGTTTACTATCATCCTGCATATGTACCTCCTCTTATTATCAATCCTCTGCTGTTATTTATCATCCATTATAATCTAAGTAATCTTTTATATACAACCTCCGGAACCATATCCTTTATGTCCCCTCCAAAATGAAGGATTTCCTTCACACCGCCGGAACTGATATAAGAATACTCCGGAGCTGTTGCCAAAAAAAGTGTATCTGCCTTTCGATTCATTTTGTAATTCGCCTGGGCTAACGGCAGCTCATATGCAAAATCCTCCGAAGTCCTAAGACCTCTTAAGATCACATCTGCTTTTTCCCTCTCTACAAAGTCCACCAAAAGTCCCTGAAAAGCCTTTACCTCAATGTTCGAAATCTCTCTCGTGAGTTCGGAAAGTATATCTATTCTTTCTTCCATGGAAAGAAGCGGATGCTTTTGCGGATTTATTAATACCCCAAGGATCAGTTTATCAAACAGACCGGCTCCTCTTTTGATCAGATCCATATGTCCGTTTGTCACCGGATCAAAGCTTCCGGGATATACTGCAACCTTCATCACTTCTCCTCCAAATCAGAAAACGCTGTCTCCCTGTCAAGACCAACCCGGTAAAACAAATGACAATTTGTCTTATAAGTCTTACATTTCTCTATATGTCTGACTTCCGGAGTTCTTTCCAATTGTTCCAATGCCTTTAAAGAGATTTCCAGAATGATCAAAGTTCCTTTTTTCACCAAAGAGGAAGAAAACAAAAACGGAATCACCTTCTCACCATAACCTGCATCATAAGGCGGATCTAAAAAAATAATATCAAATGGTTCCCTTTCATTCTCCAACCGCTTTAATGCCTGCATCACATCCATCGGCATGACCTTGGCATGCTCTGTAAAGCCGGTATTTTCCAGATTTGTCCGTATACATCTGAGCGCCTCTTTGCCTCTTTCCACAAACACACATTCTGCCGCCCCGCGGCTCAATGCCTCGATTCCAATCCCTCCGCTTCCACTGAAAAGATCTAAGAATCTGGCATCATGAACAGGCTCAGACTGTAACATATTAAACAAAGTTTCCTTAATCCGGTCCGTAGTGGGCCGTGTCCGGTCTCCCGAAGGACAAATCAGGCTCTTTC
>CADBMH010000284.1 GCA_902795705.1 uncultured Lachnospiraceae bacterium
CGCAAATCGCGCAGATTCATGCAAACTTTTTACCGAGCGAGATGGGATGTTACGGATAGCGTGTAACGGTTTACGTGACACATGAACCTCTTCTTCATAAAAGACAACACCCGGGAACCCTTGATTTTCCTACATTTTTATAGCCACCGAGCCTCAAAAAATCGAATCTTTTGATAATAGCAAATGTAATGAGGGGAGAATAGGTAAGAAAGTGCTGTACTCATTTGATATATTCGACACAATCTTATATCGAACGGTGCCAAACTCAACAGACATCTTCTTGCTGATGGAGCAGAAACCGGAAGTTAAAGCACTGTGGAAGAATCAGAACTCATTTGTTGAAGTGCGCCGAAAGGCAGAGTTTTGGCTTCGTAGAAGGTCTACAACGGAGATCTCCATAGAGGATATTTATGGAGAGATTGGTAAAAAGTATAATCTGTCTAAGGATGTTCAAAAGCAGCTAGTTACATTGGAATTAGCGACCGAAAAGGAAAATTCATTTCTTCATGCAAAAGCGGTCAATAAGATTAAGAATCTACAAAGTAAAGGCAAAAATGTAATTCTTCTCTCGGATATGTACTGGCATGAAGCTGAGGTGCGCGATCTGCTTTCGAGCAAGGATCCAATCTTCTCCAATGTGCCGATTTATGTCAGCTGCGATTACGGTGCGACAAAGAAGAACAGGAAGCTTTACGAGATCGTATCGAAGGAGCTAAATGTTCCCTATGTCGATTGGAAGCATTATGGAGACAATGTCAAATCAGATTACAATAATGCCAAATCACTCGGCATTGAGGCCGTACACACAAAACGGCCGCAGCGGTATCACTACGAGAGACACTTGCCACTTTCTATTCAGGGGAAAGCTCTTTATGGTTTGATCTCGCAGGTAAGGGAAAATTCAAATGGACCGGAATATGATCTTGGGGCATCGTTTGCGGCGCCCATGGTGTATCAGTATGTATTGTGGGTAATCGAGCAAGCCGGTGCAAAGGGGATAAATAAACTGTACTTCGTCCTACGCGATGGCTATATCTTGAAGAAAGTGGCTGATGTCATTATTCAGAATAGAGAGCTGGATATAAAGACGGAGTATCTTTTCGGATCTCGTGTAGCATGGCGTTTTCCAGAAGTAACGATTGATTCTCTGAAGAACTTATCTGTCTGGGATAAATCAAACTGGATTTTCCGCGATCCAGCCTATGCCTATGTGCCTTTTGAGCGCATGGGATTTGAAAAAGAGGAACTGGAATCGATTCTCGGAAAAACGTTTTGTGAGCAAGAATATCATTCTTTTGCTGATTTTAAGGCAGGATTGGATGAAGCTCTTGCAAATTCAGTAATCTGCGATCAACTTGAGGAGAATATAAAAACAGCTGGTGAAAACATGAGTGCATATCTTGTTCAGGCACTCGACGAGAACAGCAATTATGCTCTGGTAGATACGAACAGTACAGGAAAGACGCAAAGGGATCTGGATCGCTATATTGAAACACATAATCTTCCTATAAGAAAGTTACGTTTCTTTTATCACACGTTTTTGTCAGATGAAGCGGCGAATTCTGAGACGCAGTTCATCTTTCTTGACGCAAAAGAACAAGACCGGCGATTCCCAGAGGCATTATTCAGAGCTCCGTATAATCCTTGCTATGGATATGAAAAGGACGGCGATAAGGTTAAGCCGAAGTTCTTCAATGGGAAATATTGTGCCTGGAATTACTCATTCTCCTATGACAATTATTTGAAGGGAATCGTTGATTTTACAGATGCTATTGAGAAGAGCAAGAAGAAATATGATCTTGATAGCTATGTTGATGTCCTTATGAAAGTAGCCAACTTTGATATTGTGTCGGACGATGAGGTTCAACAGGTCGCGCGGCTTCCTTTTAATCCAGATATGAATGGAGAAGAGATACTGGACTTCTACCCGGAGATTCACGCAAAGAATTTGACTCATCCATTTACAGAGCTGATTTATTTTCCTAAGGGATCATATTTCAGGGCTGGTGGTATATGGCCTGGAATTTATAAGGCCTTGGATGAAATGGTTAAGTTGAAACGGAAATCAAAGAAATGATAGATATTTTGCTGGCAACATATAACGGGGAAAAGTATGTCCGATCTCAGCTGGATTCAATTCTGAATCAGACGGAAAAGAATTTCAGAATTCTGATAAGGGATGATGGTTCAACAGATAATACGATACAGATTCTTCGCGAGTATGAAAGTAAATATAGCAATATTCAGATTATCAAAGATGATAGGCCGTCGAGGGGAGCGGCGGCAAATTTCTTTGAATTGATGAAGCACACAGATGCAGAATACGTTATGTTCTGCGATCAGGACGACTATTGGCTTCCGAATAAGATAGAAGTATCAATGCGGGCAATGACAAATGCGGAAGAAAAGTACGCAAAAGGTTGTCCGATGCTTATATATACTGCCTATAAGCCGGTTGATGAAGACTTACATGACATCCCTATGAAGAATTCAAACAACATGGTGTATAAGCACTTTGACCAGATCAACCGGTTACTAATCCAGAACTACGTTACCGGTTGTACGATGATGATCAACAAGACGCTATGTGATATAGCGGCGGTAGATTATGAACCTTCAATTCTCATGCATGATTGGTGGCTCGCCCTGTGTGCTAGTGCGATGGGGCACATCAATTATGTGAATGAAGTTACAATGAAGTATAGGCAGCATCAAAGTCAGTCGGTTGGGGCCGTAGATGTAAAGAGTTTTAGTTATAGGTTAAAGAAGTTCACAAATCCGGAAACAAAGAACATGGATAAAAAGTGTGTACGCCAGGCACAGTGTTTTCTTAAACATTATGGAAAGAAGCTGTCTCCGGAGATGAGAAAAGAAGTAGCTTTATTTGCTAACATCGAGAATTATTCCAAAATACGAAGGATAAACATCCTACTTCATGGAAAGTATCTGAAAAGTGATCTGGTAAGAGCTATAGGGCAACTGATCTATGTATGATTTAAAAGATAAAATTTATGCATTAATAACACTTTTTAAACCAAGTGAACAGAATGCTGAAAAAATAAAAGACCTTAGCAAATATGTAGACAAGGTTTTTCTGTGTGATAATAGTGGAGAAAATAAAGGAGAGCTTTTTTCAGGAATAGAAAATGCTATTTATATAAATAACCAATCGAATCTTGGCTTATCGGCCGCTTATAACGCAGCACTTAGAGATCCAAAATATGGATGGAACGATAATGATTTTATTATCTTTTTTGACCAAGATTCTTCTGTCTCACAGAAACATATTGAAAAGCTCGTTCACATTTATCAGAAGCTGGAACGACAGATGGATAAAGTGGGATGTTTAGGGCCTGCTTATTTTAATTCGGCGAATGGTCAGGTAGAGGTTGTAAAAGGTAAAGAGATTTTTGACAGGACGTATGAGGTTAACAGAATTATCACGTCTTCTATGCTGATCCGATATTCGCTACTGAAGGGTGTTGGATTCTTTAATGATTCCGTGTTTTTGGATTATGCGGATTGGGATCTATGCTGGAGACTTAGAAAAGCTGGATACAGTTGTTTCACTACTACAGCTACAAAAATCGATCACAGGGTTGGTTTGGGGGAAAAGAAGATCGGCCCCTTATCTATAAGAATTTGGGATCCTATTAGAACATATTATCAGGTCAGGGATGGAAAGTATTTGCTTAGGCAAAGCTACATTCCTACGCATGATCGTATGCAGTTAATATACATGACTTCCATTCTGCCTAAATTAAATATTAAATATTTAGATCAGAGCTCTGAAAGAAAAAGGTATTATCACAAGGCAATAAAGGACTTTAATGCTGGGAAAATCGGAGCGATAGAAGAATGAGAAAATATTCTATTGTTATACCCGTATATAATGGTGAAAATTTCATAGAAAATTGTTATCGATCTCTACAGAATCAAACATATGACAAGTGGGAAGCTATTTTTGTAGATGACGGATCTTCTGATAGCAGTTGGGAAAGACTTCAAACCCTTTCGGCTGGAGATGATAGGGTGAAGGCCTTTCACCAGGAGAATAGTGGACAGATTCAGGCTAGATATAAGGGAATAGATATAGCCTCTGGTGAATACTGCTTTTTCTTGGATGTAGATGACACTTTGAAAAGTAATACTCTGTCCGTGATTGATACAGCCATAGAACAATATAATACTCCTGATATTGTGATGTTCAATGGAGAGAAGGTCAATATAAAAACGAGAGAGCGATTCCCCGTCTGGCCAGATATCAGCGCCGAGGTTAAATTATATTCAGGAGAGGAATATAACGAATTACGTGGAACAGTATTAGACGGAAGAAGACTAAATAATATATGTTTCAAAGCAATAAAGATTTCTATTTTGAAAGAAAATAAAATACATAATAGCACTGGAGATATTAGAACAGAAGAGGATCTCTTGATGCAATTACCGTATTTTGATAGGGCTATGGATCTGCTTTACATACCTGAAAAATATTATCTTTATAATATCAATGAGACTAGCGTAACAAATACATATGATCCGAATTTATTTAAGAGCGCTTGTGCTCTGTATAAAGAGTTGATGAAATATGGGAAGAAGTGGAATATGAATAATTATTCTGAGCGCTGTTCAAAAAGATTTCTTCTTTCAACCATAAGTTCTATAGTAAAGGATGCTCATAAATTAAAATATAGGGAGTTTTCAGCGAAACTGTCAGATATAAGAATAAATAAGATATTTCGGCAGGTGAGTCATACCATTCCCGCTAATATACCGAGATCTCGAAAGATTTATATTGATCTAATAAAAATGAAAATGGATTATCTATGTTTTCTGCTCGGTAAAAAGAAAAAGATTGTTAATTGATTTTGGGAGCAATATAGAAATGAAAAAATTTGCATTTTTCCTGCCACAATTTCATGAAATTCCGGAAAATGATAAATGGTGGGGAAAAGGATTTACGGAATGGGTTAATGTGAAGAACGCAAAACCGTTATATAAAGGACATAAACAGCCTAAAATTCCATTGAATAATAACTATTATAATCTTTTGGATAAATCAACAGTAGAGTGGCAAACAAATCTTTTACATGAATTTAAAATAGATGGTTTAATTTATTATCATTATTATTTTAATGGATACAAACTACTTGAGAAACCCGCTGAGAATTTATTACAGTGGAAGGATATTAATCAACCTTTTTTCTTTTGCTGGGCAAACCATCCATGGCAAAGGACATGGGAGGGATCAAATAAGGTTCTTATGGCCATGAATTATGGAACTAAGGATGATTGGGAAAAACATTTTCAATATCTCTTGCCATTTTTCAAGGATCACAGGTATGAGAAAAAAGATAATATGCCGATTTTTATGATTTTTAAATCAAACGATCCAATCTTGAATGATATTTTTTTATATTTTAATCAAAGATGTAAGGATTATGGCTTTAATGGTATTTGTTTAATTGAATCATATCATGGCGTTGATTATCCAAATGATTTTCATCCGAAAGGCATTTATGATAATACAAAGTATGTTTACATTCGAGAACCGGCATTTTCAAATAGTTATTATAGGAAGATAATAAAAAAGACTCCAGAAAAAGTTATACGAGCAGTTCAAAATCGAATGGTAAAGTATCATTTGTCTCATAAGCCACAATTATTTGATGGAGATAAAATGTATGAGATTAAATTAAAGTATGAACCAAAAGGAAATAATATAATCCATGGACTTTGCTTTGAATGGGATAATACACCACGTCATCATGAGCGAGGCTATGTGATTACACCTGTTTCTAAGACAATGTTTACAAATTATATCAAATCAATAGCAGATGAGGAATATCTTTTTATAGATGCTTGGAACGAATGGGCAGAAGGAATGATTCTAGAACCAACAGAGGAAGATGGATATAAATATTTAGAATGGATAAAAGAGATATCGTAATGGAAAAGGATAAGGAAAATATACAAAAATATAAAGTTCATTCGGTTAAATATAATGCTCTAATGAATATTATTCTTAGAGTTTCTTCTGTTATATTTCCGCTAATTACTTTTCCTTATGCAACAAGAGTTTTGGGAGCTAGTTCTTATGGCTTAGTTAATTTTGTCACTTCTGTGGTAAGTTATTTTGCCCTTGTAGCCTCTCTCGGTATTCCAGCATATGGAATTCGTAAGTGTGCTGAGGTTAGAGATGCCCCACAAAAACTCGCAGAAAATGTTAAAGAGCTATTAGTGATTAACACTATATCACTTGTTATTACGTATATTGCCTTTATTGTGATCCTTCGCTTGGTTGGCCGGTTCTGGAATAATAGAGTACTTTTTCTAATAAGTTCATCAGCAATAATTTTACAAACATTTGGAGTTGAGTGGTTTTATGAAGCAATAGAACAGTACGATTATATTACGTTACGAAATATTGCTTTTAAATTTGTTTCCTTAATTTTATTATTTGCATTTGTGCATTCGACTGCTGATGTAATTGCTTATTGCGGTATTACAGTCGTAGGAACTGTAGGGTCTAATATACTTAATATTATTAGATTACCGAAATATGTTGATATTAAAGAAAAAACAAAACTAAATCTTAAGCAACATCTTAAACCCGTTTTTACACTTTTTTTCTACTATGCTGCTACTACAATCTATACTAATCTTGATACAGTTATGCTCGGATTTATGACAAACAATGCAGTTGTTGGATATTATAATTCTGCTGTGAAAGTCAAGACAGTATTGGTAAGTCTGATTACGGCTTTGGGAGCGGTCGCGTTGCCTAGGATATCATATTACTTAGGACGGAACGAAATTGAAAGCTTTAAAAAACTAATTCGAAGTTCTTTCGGATATGCCTTTTATATATCACTTCCATTGGCGGCATATTTTTCTGTAGAGGCTAGGCCTGTGCTTCTATTCTTGGCCGGAAAAGAATATTCTCCAGCAATTTCGGCAATGCAAATCATTACGCCATCAATAGTCTTTATAGGGATTGGAAGTGTAACAGCTTATCAAATGTTGATCCCTCTAAAAAGAGACGATTATACGATGCTTGGCGCAGTAGTAGGAGCTTTGGTTGATCTTATTTTAAATTCTATTTTCATTCCAAAATATGGTGCCGCAGGTGCCGCATTAGGAACACTTGTTGCGGAAATTTCCGTAGTATGTGTTCATTGCGTTGCCTTAAGAGATTTATTGCCTCTGGTCATTGATAAACTAGAGTTCTTAAAAATATTATTATCTACAGGAATATCGACGGCTGTAATGGTGCTTGTATGTAATATGTTGCAAATAAATAACTATTTTGCCGAATGTGCTTGCTCAGTATGTGTATTTGGTGTTTGCTATATATTGTCCGGAATTATTATGAAAATACAAACGGAAAAAGATATACTAATATCTGTTTTGCAAAAGCTTAGAATGTATAGGAATAAAAAATGAATTATATAATAGGAATAATGACATATGTTACGCTTTTTTCCATTATGCCATTGCTTTTTCCAAATATAAGGAAAAATTGGGCGTCACGAATTCCATTTTGGATAGCAGTATTAGTGTATTTGATTCTTATATACAATCGACCGCTGTTTTATATGGACACAAAGGTATATATTGAGCATTATAAATATATCACGCCCTCGTATCTTCATGATTTCAATTTGTTACAAGTTGAACCAAGAAGCCTTTTTGAATATGGATTTATTCTACTGATTTTGTTCTTTAAAAAATTTAATGCCTCTTTCCGAGACCTTTCTATATGTATTACATTTTTAGGAATTGTTTGCAACTATTTTTTTATTAAAACATTAGGAGAAGAACTGGAGAAGGAAAATGGTGAAATAGTATTTGATGAAGATAGAACATATTCTTTTCTGACATATTCTTTTTTTCTTTATTATTTTGGAACCTTTTATAATTTAGTTACCATACGTGGATGGTTATCAATATCTTTGCTTATGATATCGGCAATATTGATTTTAAAGAGAAAGAACATTCTTCCATATTTATTTGTTTTTCTTTCTTTTACTATTCAGCGTGGCGCAATCATTGGATTATTTCCTTTGATTTTTATTCATATAGCTATCGCAAGGCAGGATAAACCACAGAAATACATAAAAAATGGAAATGTACGGTTTTTGTTCTGGTGGATCATTTTAGGCATTCTTTTGATTGCTTCTTTTATGTTCCAACAACTGTTTTTCCAAAAAGCATGGCAAAGTGCATCTAATTTACTTAAGGGTTTTTACACTCTTCCTACTTTGTCTTCTGCCAATCAGTCCATTAATAGGCTGTTCCTTCTTCTTGGATATTGGGTAACGGGTGGAGAATATGTAATTACATACAAAGAGGGTCGTTTTTATAAAACGTTACGCAATTTATATGTAGTTACTATAATATTTGCGATTATTTTTGCAGGTTATTATAATTCGAATAGGTTTGTTGATTATTTCTATATTTGGACGTTACCATTATCTTTTTATACATTTCTTATATGCAACGAAGAACATAGAAATATAGCGAAACTTTTCTATTTAGTTCCTTGTGCACTCTTTATTCTGGGATTAACTAGGGAGTACATGAACTGGATGATTGTATGGTCATAAGTAAGAATTTTTTGATCAGGAGCCGAACGTAATCTTCGGTGGACGCCTTGGCGAATACAAGTACTACGACATGGACAAGACAATCGAAGTGGCGCTGGAGAAGAGTGAAGAACTGCTGAGAGTAAGTGTTTGAGTAAATGAAACGATCAGAAACAAAATGCCCGATATCGAAGGACGATAGCATTATCAATAAACGCTATGCCTTCAGATACTTCTTCGAGTTCTCAG
>CADBMH010000285.1 GCA_902795705.1 uncultured Lachnospiraceae bacterium
GTTATGTATGTAACTAAAATTATACCATACAGAATAATTTTTTGCAAGCAAAAAGTGGCGAAAAAACGCCACTTTTTTAAAAAATTTCCAAAAATATTTTTTTCAGTTATAGTATTTAAGAAAAGTTAAGGTTATAAGAGAAAAGCCCTTAGAAAACAACCATTTTCTAAGGGTTTCTTTACAACAGGGGCACCAGTAATCGAACCCGGCTCTGGAGTTTTGGAGACTCTTATTCTACCGATGAACTATGCCCCTTTAAAGCCGCCTTGGGATTTATCCTCCCATCCGCATGCGACTTTAATATTATATGCTAACTGTACACAAATGTCAAGATGTCATTTTTCTCCGTACAAGAACCGCTACGACCGCCCCGCAGACTATGACTACACCGATCACGATTAAAACCGTGCTGACAGCTCCACTGCTTTTTTCCTCCCCCGCAGAATCCGTCTTATCTGCAGGCGCTGCCGCATCATCAGATGCTGCTTCTGCCTCCGGTGTCGCCTCTACGGCATCCGGGTTATCATAGTTAAAGCCACTCACATCAAAGCTGATCTCAATCGAATCATTCGGCAGCACCGCAGAAATTGCTTTATCCGTGCTTTCTGCATGCCATGTATTGATCAAATCAATACAATACAGCTTCGGATCCACCTCAAAGTCTTTATCATAATACAGACCATCCGTATTTTTCGTCGCAACCTCATTTCCATCCATCTTTACAGAAATATTGTCAAATGTGATCCGGTCATCAACAGGAATATCCGTTGCAATCGCCAGTATACTAAACTCCGGTTCTCCGCCTGCCGTTTCCGCATTTAACGAACCATCAAGCCCCGTCACCTTGATCGTATATCTTCCGTTTCCCTTGATCACCGCATCTTCAATCGTACCGGAAACCGGCTCTGCATCGTCACGGTTGCAGGTCGTCCAGATCTTATCCCACAGCTCCTGATTCTCAACTCCCATCTCATCATCATACGGGAAATACCGGCACACCCAGCTTTCCTTTACCTGAACAACCAAATACGCATGATATTCCGTCCCCTCATCAAGACTGAGCGGTGTTTTCCCCCACTTTTCAGCCGTTTTATTGACCGCCTCCGAAACAGTTGAAACACTCATAAACGCTGCCAGTGCAAAAACAAATGCTAAACCGCCTGCTAATAATTTCTGAAGTCTCTTAGTCATAAACACTCTCCCTTCTGTAAATATACCTTTCTTAAAATCATGATATATCCCCTTTTGTTTCAAAAACAGTATAACCTATTTTTTCAAAAAGTAAAAGGGAGATCACTGATCACTCAGTAATCTCCCTTTTGGAGAAGGTATTTTTGTTACTTATGGGATGTAGCAAAAACTATATAATGTATTGGGGTTTACGATTATTAGTATAGCAGATTTGATTAAAAAGTGTGCACAAAATGCACAAAAATCCAAAAAAGTTTTTGTGCATTTTTACATGAAATAAAAAAAATCAGCCGATTTTCGGAAAAAGTTTACCAAAACACGGCTGATTTTTATTCTTATTCTTCGGAATCTGTTGTCTCCGATACATCTTCTGCATCTGTCACCTGTAAAGCCTTGGCATCTTTTTCAGATGCATTCTCCGTTTTTTCTTCCAGAAGCTTTTCCTCGCTCTGTTCCTGTTTGTCTGTCAGCTTTTTCGGCTCAAACAGCATTTCAAACTCTACCCGGTCAATTCGCTCCTTTTCCATCAAAAGCTTTGCACTCGCATGAAGAATATCCATATGCTCCTTCAAAATCCGCTTTGCTTCATCATATGCCTGATCGATGATCTTCTTTACTTCCCGGTCGATCGTCTTAGCCACATCCTCACTATAGGCGCGGCTGTGCTGTCCGAAATCCCTTCCGATAAAGACCTCGTCTTCATCTGCATAGTTGATCATACCAATTGTATCCGAAAAGCCATATTTCGTCACCATTGCCTTTGCGGTCGCCGTTGCCTGCTTGATATCCTGGGACGCCCCTGTCGTAATATCATCAAAGATCAAAGACTCCGCGATCCTGCCTCCCAGACTTGCAATAATATCCTGCATCATCTTTCCCTTTGTGTTAAACATCTCATCCCGCTCCGGCAGAGGCATCGTATATCCTGCCGCTCCCTGACCGGTCGGAATCACGGACACCATATGCACCGGTCCGACATCCGGCAGTACATGGAACAGAATCGCATGCCCGGATTCGTGATATGCCGTAATCCTCTTATCCTTTTCAGAAATGATCTTACTTTTCTTCTCTTTTCCGATCCCGACCTTAATGAACGATTTTTCGATATCCTCCTGCTCGATATAGGCACGCCCCTCTCTCGCGCAAACGATAGCTGCCTCATTCAAAAGATTCTCTAAATCCGCTCCGGTAAATCCGGTCGTTGTCTGTGCCACGCGCTTCAGATTCACATCATCTCCGAGCGGCTTTCCCTGTGAATGAACTAAAAGAATTTCCTCACGCCCTCTGACATCAGGTTTTCCTACTGCGACTCTTCTGTCGAAACGCCCCGGACGCAGAATTGCCGGATCTAAGATATCTACACGGTTCGTCGCCGCCATTACAATGATTCCCTCATTGACACCAAAGCCGTCCATCTCCACAAGCATCTGGTTCAAGGTCTGTTCACGCTCATCATGACCGCCTCCAAGCCCGGAGCCGCGCTTTCTTGCCACGGCATCGATTTCGTCGATAAATACGATACACGGTGCATTTCTTTTTGCCTCAGCAAACATATCCCTGACACGCGAAGCCCCGACACCGACAAACATTTCTACAAAATCCGAACCGGAAAGACTGAAAAACGGCACACCCGCTTCCCCTGCTACTGCTTTCGCAAGGAGTGTTTTACCGGTTCCCGGAGGCCCGACCAAAAGGATTCCCTTAGGAATCCTTGCGCCAACCCCTGTATACTTGCCGGGATTTGCAAGGAAGTCCACAATCTCCTCCAGTTCCTCTTTTTCCTCCTTTAATCCTGCAACATCCTTAAATTTCTTGGAATGTTCTCCGGGATCGATACGCTGCGCACGGCTTTTTCCGAAATTCATCATCTTAGCATTGCCGCCACTCGCCCCCATCGACTGTGCCGACAAAAAAGAAAATAAAAAGAATAATGCAACCAACCCCAATGCGCAAGGCAGCAAAGTTGTGATCAGCCAGGAAGGCTTTTGAATATCCTTGACAATACAATTTTCTGCCAGATCGTCATCCGCATAAGCGATTTCTTCTGCATCTTTTACATCAGAAATATAAAAGCTGACCGTTTTTCGGTCCTTGAATACCACCTCTACCTGACCGGTAGGCACCTCCTCATTCGGCAGGATTTTAACAGAACTAACCTTTCCGTCTCGTACATCATCGCGAAACGCTGCGAGATTATACGAATCATTAGAGCTCTGACCAATATTTCCTGAAATATAGACGACAAAAAAGATAATCGCCAAGATCAAGATATAAAAGCCAATCCCTCCTGTTCTCATCTGTTGTTTCATGAAAAATCTCCTTCTTTATAATTTCTATATCTGTTATATTAGTCTTCAACAAACTCCAACCGTCCGATATATGGGAGATTTCTGTATTTTTGGGCATAATCAAGTCCATACCCCACAATAAACTCATCCGGCACCACAAAGCCTGTATAATCAATATGAACCTTCGTCTCCCTTCTGTCCGGCTTATCCAATAATGTACAGATTCTAAGGGAAGCCGTATTTCTTGCCTGAAGGATTTTCTGAATCATCCACAATGTATTTCCGGTATCAATAATATCCTCTACCACAAGTACATCCTTTCCATCGATATCATCATCCAAATCCTTTCTCACTTCCAGCGAACCCGTGCTTTCTGTCCCGTTTCCATAACTCGAAACAGACATGAAGTCTATCGTAACCGGCAATGTGATTTTTTTCGCAAGCTCTGAAAAAAAGAACACACTTCCTCTTAAGATACAGATCATATGAATCTTTTTTCCTTCATAATCCTTACTGATCTGTGCTGCTATCTCACTGACCCGGTCTTCCACCTGCTGTTCGGAATACATTTCATGTACAATCTCTTTCATAGGTCCATTATTCTCCTTTTTTCTTTATGTATATCATTTGTTTTGTTTGCTCCGTCAAATAATAAAATGCACTGACACGATCAAGCTCAGGAATCCAAAGAACATGGCTGCCTTCTGCTAAAACCACGATTCTCCGCCTTCTTTCCTGTGGTATCTTTTCATCAATAAAAAGGCGGCTGAGCTTCTTTTTTCCCCCCTGAGGTCTGGTCCACAGATAATCTCCCTGTGCATAATATCGAAATAATGCTACAGATTCAATTTTATCATAATCAAAACATTTCGTACAGTATTTTTTTAAGCTGTTTTTCTCAAAACTCTCCATTTTTTTCTTTTCTGCCATAAAACATAAGGTTTCTCCCGTCGTAAACGGTATTTCATAGCTTTGTCCCGCATGAAAAGGCTGTGCCTCAAACAGCTTCGAAACCGGTTCTTTCTTTCTTTCTATGATCAGCCGGTCATAATCCTTTCTTGCCTGAAGACCATACGGCAGCGAGAGCTTCTTCCCCGTACCGCCTAAAAACAACCGGCGTACCTGTTCAATATGCTCTGTTTCAATGTCCTTCTTCCTCCCGGAAAGCGATACAAGCATTTTTAATATCAATTCCCTTTGCAGCGCCGGAAAAAGCTCCAGGAACGCTTTCTCCCTTACCATCCTGCACTCCGGTCCTTCTTCTGCCACAGCCTGATACAGCTTTTCCGTTTCTGCATCGATATAAGCTACAAGATCTCTGATATAGTCAGCGCTTTTTGCAATATGCTTTCCCGCGCCTTGTCTGATTTCCTTTTCCACCCAGGGAAATAACTGATTGCGGAGCTTATTTCTCGCATACACATTTTCATCATTGGTAGAATCTATACAATACTCTATGCCCTCCCTCTGCAATGTTTCCTCAATTTCTGATCTCGACACACAGAGAAGCGGTCGTATCACATGCCCGTTTTTCGGACTCATCCCACCAAGTCCCCGAAGCGCACTTCCTCTGAAAAGCTGAAAAAGCACGGTCTCTGCCTGATCATCTCTATGATGTGCCACAGCAAGCTTCGTACCTTTCAGGTGCTCTAAGGTTTCTTCAAAGCACCGGTATCGGTATACTCTCCCTGCTTCTTCCTCGGTCATCTTCCATTTTTTCGCAAGCTCAGGAATCGATGTCTCATACTGTATAAACCTGATTGCCTCCTCCTCTGCCAGTCTTTTCACAAAATCCCTGTCCTTTTTTGCTTCTTCACCGCGGATTCCATGATCGACATGTACAACTACGAAGCTGATATCCACACGCATTCTAAGCCATAAAAAGAAATGGAATAGAAAAACAGAATCCGCCCCTCCCGAAACACCGAGCACCAGACGGTCCCCTGCTTCTACCAACTGTTCCTCCCTGCAATATTTCGCAATCTTCTCATAAAGCTTCTCTGTCATGTTTTTCTGCCTCCGTCTGCCGGCTTGCTCTAGTATATTTTCCCCACCAGAACGCTCATATCGTCCTGCGGCTCTCCACCCCATTCTTCTATTGCCTGCTCTAAAATCCATTCGGAAGCCTCCTTTGCACCACATCTTCTGTCTAAAAGCTCCTTTAAGATTTCATCCAGAACCTGTGGTTCCTTTGCGTAGCTGTCCGAAACACCGTCCGTCATCATTATAACATAATCTCCGGAAGTTACCATAGCATTTGCCATATACGGCTCCATTCCACCCATGATCCCGATCGGCAGTGCCTCCCCTTCAATCCTTACTAAAATCCCGTTTTGATACAAATAGGTTGTGCTGGCACCGCATTTAATGAAGCCGGCCGTCTTTTGATATAGATTTAAGAGCGTAATATCTGCCGTCGTGAAGCTTTTGTTCCCTTCACTGGAGATATACAAAGAATTGATAAGCTTTACCGATGCCGTTTCCGAAAATCCGGCCTCTGCCATTTCCTCCAAAAGCTCGATCACCTTCTCACTTTCCTCGTAAGCAGCCTGTCCGCTCCCCATGCCATCGGAAAGCGCCATCAGAAATTCTCCGCCCGGAAGCTCCATACATGAAAATGTATCTCCCGAAAATGTTTCATTTTTTCCTGAGACACGACTGATACCTGTTTCAATACGAAGCCTTGCCTCCTCTCTGAAAACAAACTCCTCTGCATCTCTCGGAAATACCTTTCGGCACTCCTCGCTGACCTGCATTTTTCTGTTTAAAAGCTTTGACAGGCTCAGTTCCACCTCTCTGACCGTCACACACCTTCCTCTGCTTGTCCTTCCGGACATATAAATTTCTAACCTTCCGTCGTGCCGTTCATAAAAGGCAAGTTTCTCTAACTTTACCCGCATTCCCTTTAATTCCCTCGCAATCTCTTCCCGGATTGCCGGAGGAATTTTCTGTATCTTAGGGAGATTTTCCGATAGCGTCTCCATGATTTTCCCGACCTCATACATCTGCTCCGCAATCACCTGCTGCTGATACTGGATTCTGTTTTGAAAATGATGCTCTAAATTTGCCATATGGAGATTTTGATTGGCTTCCCAGACAAAATAATCCTGTCTGTCACATTCCTCCATAAAATCTGCCGGGAACTGATCCAGTCCCAGCATACCGTTTTCACTCTGCTTCATTCCTGATAAACTATCCGGTCTAAGCAGTGCGATATGACCTCCGCAATTATCGACACATTCACACTGTCCGCAGATCTGCTCCGAGGTTGCCGCAAGCGCCTCCTCCACCTCATTTTTCCGCCTCTCACCGCCAAAGATTTCCCCGGACTGCAAGGTTCCCGCCATTTTAATAAAAACCTTTGAGATGCCTGCAAGCTTATAATGAATCATTTCCTGCTGCTTTTCACTCTCCCAGTAGTCCTCCCAGCTTCCGCCACGGATTCCTGCTTTTCCGAAAATATGCTCCGGCACAAAAAAGAAAGCAGCACCGGCAAGACCGACATTTACAAAATCCCCATAGGGAAAGGTTCCCTCTCCCATAAAAAAAGAAAAAATCAAAATTCCCCAAAAATATCCAATGCACAAAATCCATTTATGATAATTCCTAAGAAGTCCCGCCAATCCTCCCAATAGTGCAATAAGACCGATAAACTCTGTACTTTCCGACTGCTGCAAAAGCCCAAAGCCGCCAATGGTTCCGGCCAGAGCTCCCGCCCCGACACCATAGCAATATCCGGAAAGCAGGATGGTAAAATAAATTGCGAAACGACCCGGAGAAATCCCATGAAACGAAATCTCCGGCATACCGGATGCAAAGGACATAGCAAAGAGGATCAGACTTAATAATTCCTCATTATCCGGGTATTGTCCCACATTTCTCTCAAACAGAAAATGCTGGCCCTCCGAAAAAATCCTGACAAACGCAACAGCAATCACACCTTCCAGGCACACAGCAAACATTCTCTCCTTCGCCGGATAAGAAAAGAAGATAAGACGAACTCCCGTAAAAAGCACGAACACACCGAGTAAAACAAGCATCACCTGTTTTCGGTTCATATGGATCCCTCTTTTTTCAAGAAAATCTGCAATAAGCAGAAACGCTCCCATGATAGACAGATAATATACAACCTGTTCTAACGGAAAAGCAGTGATCATTCCGAAAATCAGGCTGATTCCTAAAGGCAGCATTATTCCTGTCTCCAGATACCCCGAAGCCAAAAGCGCAATCCCGATCGGATTTACACCAAACAGACTGACTCTTCCCAAAAAAAAGCCCATAACCATCTGTATCAGTTTTCTTTTTTGCAATGTTGTCATTCTTTTTACCCCTTTTCCTTTCGATCCTCATCACCGGTCAGTCTTTGACCAATTGTGAAAAAAGAGTATAAAATTTTTTTTCTGCATATTTTGTCAAAATCAGGTGCCTGTCCGGAAAAAAATTCGACAAAAAAATAGAATCCGTCATCTCCATACGAATTCTATCTTTCTTCCGGTACAAATAATATCTCACCCTTATGAATGAGTCCCAGCTTTTCCCTGGCGATCTCCTCAGCATATTCATCTGTTTTAACATATTCACGAAAATCTTTCAAATCTTCTTTTTCTTTTGAAAGCTGCTTTTTCTGCTTTTTCAAATCCGTGATCTGTTTTGCATATTCCGCTTTCTGTGACTGCAGCGCAAACTGTCTGTATCCAAAAGTCCCGCAAAGCGTTAAGGTCAATATGATAACACCAATGATCGTGACCGGACTCATTTTCTTCCGCCTTTTATACACTGAAATTCTCACCAACTTTCCCAAAAACACAATATCATGTATTTTGATATTTTTTCGGCACTATATATTGCGTTTTTTCATTTTTCAATCTTCTGTAAACCCTTATTTTACGGGCTTTTCCGAACTTTTTCCAGTGCTTACACTATACACTTTTTTTTTTTATTTTGCAATATTTTTTTATATTTTTTTGCTATTTTTTTTATTTTTTTCTTCAAATTTTCTCTGAATTTTTGTTTCAAATGAAAAAACCGAAGAAAAAATCTTCTTTTTCTTGCAGTAAATACTCTGTCACAGACTTTTCGTACAGGCCGGCTGATCCCTAATTCATAAAGCAATGCCCCGCAAAAAACCGAAGTAATCCCATACCACCTGATAATCCCGTCATTATAAAGAAAAAACAGATAAAAGCCCGGAACAGATACGATACACCAATAGAGAATATCCTCGACCCAGAGCATGACTTTGCCATGTGGAAACAACCATCTGAAAAACCGGAGGATATCATATCCGCAGATATAAAGCATTCCCAGGCAAAGTGCAAGCAATAAAAAACGAAATTGTCCAACGATCTCAATCGTCACTGAAAAATCCTCCCAAAGAATGATGTTGCTTTTTTCGGACTCGTTTCCTGATCGGAGTAGGCCAGACTATCAATTCTTCCGTCAACATCCACCTCACCCTTTTCTAAAGAAAGCCTGTTGACATGCAGCTCATCTCCCCGAATCAGTAAAATTCCCTGCTCTGTCTCCAGATAGACCTCTTTTGCATCAAACGAAAGAACATCTCTGACACCGGAAAGCACTGCCGTTTTTCTTGCATTCAGATATATTTTGTGTGTACCTGCTTTTCTCTTTTCTTCATAACCCTTTTCTTCCACAAATCTACCTCCCTGGTATAATATTAATTTAGATGAAGCATGCCGCCAATCCTATACCACAATATATGAGGTTTGGACAGGGATTATGCCATCAGAAAAGAACGGGAATAGTTTTTTCTTTCCATGCATATATTTTTTTAGAATTTAAAAACAACGTGGAGGAAAACCATGGAATATAAAACAGAACATCAACGACAGATTGCGATTATTGAAGCGGCACTTCCTTATATCGCTCCGGGAAACCGTCATGCAATCGAACTGTTTTTACAGGCAGATTCTCTTGTTTCTCTTGCAAGAAATGAATCGCCGGAAACAGAAGGAGCCTACACCTTAGAAGCAGCGGAACACAGAGAACCGGGCATGCAGACAAACGGACTTCAGGAAATGCTCTTGCAGATTCAGGAACATCTGACACCAAGAGAATCCGATATGGTACAAATGGTATTAAATTTTCTAAACGCAGGCAGATTATTACGAAGATACCGGGAATTTAACCAAAACGCGACTGCAAATGCAAGTCTGAGAGACTTTCTTCTCGCCCAGCTAAATCCGGAGCAAAAAGCTTCTTTTGAGCAATTACAGAGTATCATGGCAAACGAGCAGTCTTAATGCCCGCCTGAAACATGTCAGAGATATAGAAGAAAAAAAAATAAACATCCAAAGGAGGGAATTTTATGGCTGATTTCACAAAAAATCCGGCTTTTCAAAAAATGGAACCAAAAAAGAAAAAAATGATTGAACTTTTAGCAGATTCTTTGTATCATAAGAACATATCCGACGCACTTCCGGCTGTCATGGCGTGGCAAAAGCAAATGGAACAGGAACATATCAAATTTACCGAGGAAGAAAACAGATTGCTTTCTGACATTTTATTTGCTGAACTTTCGCCGGAAGGAAAACGCCGCTATGAAATGATAAAAACACTAATAAAACCGAAAGAGACATAAAAGCTATGGAACCAGACGAAAGAAAGAAGCCTGCCTTTGATGAGCTCCAAGCTTCTTTAAAGGCAGAAGCTAAAACACTATTATCGAAAGAAAGCATTGAAAATATTACAGAAGAAGAAAAACAGAAATGGGAGCTTTCCGAACTGCTGAGCCTTCCGCAGGAAAGCTATATCGGAAACAATCTGACAAGATATACCAAAGGATTGGTGCGAAAGAAACAACCCTTTTCCTTTTTATACTATTTTTTAGGATTTATGATGGAATTTTCTATGTGCCTGCTCCTGTATGTAATCCTTTTCGGAGCATGGAATGCAGTAACAAATGGATTTTCCGCGTTCTTATCTCCTGTAGAGTTTCTCAATGCAGGCAGCATTATTTTTTGCCTGCTTCTTTTTATGGACGGGAGACGAATTTACTTGGGGAAGCTGTTAAAAAGTTCTGCAAAAACGGATTTTTCAGAAAAAAATTTTTCAAAAGAAGAACTGCAGACCATAGAAAATAAATGCCGGAAAAGCTCCCTTCCGGTACTCTTCCTTTCGATCCTTCTCTGCTGTATTTTCTGTGGTGTGATCAGATCCTTTCATTTATCAAAAAATATAAAAATCGATCTTCCGGTTGCATTTTTGACCTATGCGGCATTTGCTCTGCTCTCAGGGCTTCATAATGTTCTGTACAGCAGTCATTTTCTGCCTTTTTTCACGATTGGAGGCAGTATGCTTTCCAATCGTCCAAAGGAGCAGACAGAAGAGGCTCTTTCGCATTATAAACTGCTCTCCTATGAACAGATTCTTGACAGAAGCGGAAAAACGCTTGAGGAATTTACAACAGATGAGACAACTGCCAAAGATACCATGCAGCTTTTAAGAAATCGTTTAAATACCTATCGTGTCTATTCCGTGTTAGGTCTTTTTATCGTTTTCATTCTGGATATCGTCTGCATCCGCACGCTGGTTGCTTCTGTCACATTAACTCTCGCGGTCTTTTTCCTCATTTCACTGCTCGGTACAGTAATCTTTTTAACCGCTTTCCTGTCAGCACAAAAAACACTTCGCTCACTACCGGATAAAAAACAAAAAAGTCCAAAATAGAAATTTAGCAGACAAGCACCCGGACAAGCTTACAAATTTCCTCTTCCGGATATTTTAAATCCGGTACACAAATTACCTCGCATCCGGCTTTAAATCCCGCAAGAACTCCGTTTTCCGAATCCTCTAAAACCACAGAAGTCTTTGGTGTCGTCTTCAAAAGCTCCATCGCCCGGATAAAAATATCCGGTTCCGGCTTTGAACGGGCAATTTCCTCCCCACCTACAATCACATCAAAAAAAGAAAGCAGCTCTGCATCGGTCAGATATTTTTTAACAAGCTTTGAATTCGTCGTTGAGGCTACGGCAGTCTTTTTCCCCTTATCCTTCAGATATGCCAATGTCTCCCTGATTCCTTTTTTCACCTGAAATCCTACCGTCTCAGAAATAACGCGGACGCGTTCCGATGTTTTCCTGCTCATTTCCTCAAACGGATAATCTGTCCCAAAATATGAACACATCTTTTTCACCAGGGGAGCGCCTCCAAGTCCTAATGTCTCTAAATAAATCTCTCTGGTCAGGGTATAGTCCGCTTCTTTCATAACAAGAGCCAACTGCTCCATAAAAGTCTGTTCGGAATCAAAGATCAACCCATCCATATCAAAAAGAAAGGCCTCCTTTTCCGAAAGCCTTTTCACTGCCTCTATCATTGTCCCGACTCTGTCTGTCATAATCCTCTCCTTTTAAAGTTCTGCTATACTGATATAACAGATATAAATTTTAATTCTAATAATATTCACTGGTCACTGTGTGCCTGTACTCCTTCGGCGTACATCCGATTGTTTTCAAAAATACCTTATTAAAATAGCTGATATTATTGAAGCCCGTAAGATTTGCAATTTCTCCCACCTTTTTTTCTGTCTCCTGCAAGAGCCTGCAGCTTTGTAAAATCCGATATCTTAAAAGATACTGCATCGGTGACATTTTCATATTCTGCTTAAACACCCGGCAGAACTGGCCCTCACTCATCGGGATGATCCCCGCAAGCTCTGCCAACGTAATCTCATAGGAATAATTTTCTTTCATATATGAGATAACCGGAATCAACCTTCCCGAAACAGTATTTTCCTCCAGTCTGTTCTTCTTTTTGGCCTCGCCGTGATGATACATCAGATTCCAGATATTCAAAATGCGGCTTCGCACTAAAAGCTCATAGCTTTCCAGCTCATGCTCCGGACATCTGCTGATGATCGCCAGATTATAGATGACCTCCTTTTGCCAGGACAAATGCGGCCTGCCCGCAAATTCATCCATAAAATGATCGATCTCATAAATTCCATCCATTGCACTCGGAAGCTCCTTATGCGGCCCCCACTCACTGTCAGCAGGCAGAAACTCTACAAGTTTATGCCTCTCATGCAGGATAGGACGGATATATTTTTTATAAAATGCACTGTGAATATCCTCTTCCAAAACAGCATAAGAAAAATCTACAGCAAAAAACGAGCAGGCACGTCCATTCATCGTCTTAGCCGAATGTAGAAAATTTGCATTAATAAACACGCAATCCCCCTCGTGCAGCTCGTACTCCCTGTCCTCGATCGTAAAAAGAATTTCTCCCTTTGTGAGTACCAGAAATTCAAATTCCTGATGCCAATGCAGGTAAAAGATCATTTCTGTCCCCTCCGGGTATTCCATTTTATGTAAACCTACAGGAAGCTCCACCGTTCCATGCCGCTGCTTTTCTTCAAATTCCTTTTTACTTCCCATGCTGTCACCCCGCTTTTACCCAGTTCCCATCTGCCTTCTTATGCTTCCATGTATCCGATTTTTTATCATAAGATATGATGTTCAAAAACTGATATGCACTCGCTGTTTTTAAAGATTTATAAATTTTCTTCAGTGAAATATAATGCCTGTTATGCTTCGGATCGCCGGAATCAGCCAAAAAGACCTTGTCCGATTTTTTGTTGTACAAAAAAATGGTCACATAATGTCCCGGTGTATCCTTCCAATAGCATTTAGAATCTGCGCTGCTGACTAACACAACTGCCGCCATACTCTCTTCCATCAGCTTTTGAAATTCCTCGTAGGTCGGAGATTTCTTCTGCAGACTGCAGGAAAATCCCTGAAGTGTCAGTGCATCTCTCATATAGCCCCAGTCAATTGCTCCACCGCCATGATACTCTGTTGTCCTTTTTGCAAACCGGTAGGCATCGGCCGGTGTACACTGATATGGTGTCAGAGAAGAATATAGATTGGCAATACAACAAAGCCCACAGCCAAAGCCTCCAAAGGAACCACCGTCATAATGTGTCACGCCCCACTCGCCCGACCATGGAAGCCTCTTTCCCCATGATTTCGGTCCCTGCAGGTAAGTATAAATCCCTTCTTCCGGCGCTTTCGTTTCCGGGGCATTTGATTCGTTTTTCCCCTGATCCTCCGCCTCTGCCGTCAGTTCCACCGGCGACAGCAGATTTTTCTCTAAAACAGCCTCTCCCATCACCTCTTTCGTCTGGCCTCTGCGCAAAAAATAAGTCAAAAAGACAACCAGGCAGATCAGCACCACACCTCCGCAAACCACCGGAATCAGTATTTTCTTTTTCCCAAAATCCTTCTCCAAATCGTACCCTCCTCATGCTTTATGCAAACACTACAGTGCCGAATAGACGATATTTCGAATTACCTGTACATCCCGATAACCATTTCCTCCACATTTTTGAATCACATAAATGATCGCCAGTTCCTCCTTTGGATCAATGAACATATAACAGCCAAGCCAGCCGTCCCAGCCATACTCCCCATTCGAGCCAAGGCTCTCCGCTGCCTCCTCATGAATCATCACACGCATCAGATTGCCATATCCATACCCCTTTAACGCATCCCAGTCATACCATTTTAACTGCTTTTCATCCAGATGATTCTGCGTCATCCACTCAACCGTTTTTCTTCCTAAAATCCTTACATCTCCATAACTTCCCTTATTCATCATCATTTTTACAAATTTCTCATAGTCGTCAATCGTAGAAACAAGCCCTGCCCCACCGGACTCAAAAGCAGGTTTTCTAAGATGCATATAGGAAAGTCCCAGATGCTGCCAGGTGCAAGGCTCTAAAGTCTTTGTTTCCGGCATATATTGATAATTCTGCATCAGCCGGTCTATCTTGTCCTCCGGCACATAAAAATCCGTATCCGTCATGCCAAGCGGATCAAAAATTGTCTTTTTCAGATATTCCCCAAACTTCATCCCGGTCACGACTTCAATGATCGCTCCTAATACATCTGCACAAAAGCTGTAACGCCAGCCCTCTCCCGGTTGAAATTCAAGCGGCATTTCCCCGATCTGATTCGCCAAATCATAGGTTGAAGTCGGCGTATCCTCCTCAAAAATTTTTCTGTAATATTCATCGATCATATCCTGCATAATCTTTCCGACCTCATAAGAGCCATCCGGATAGACAACTCCTGCCGTCATATCCAAAAGATGCTGTATCGTCACCTCCGTTTTAACCGGCACCAGTCCATCCTTTGTATAGACCTTTTGATTTTGAAAGCCCGGCAGATACATGCCCGCTGTGTCAGAAAGAGAGAGCTTTCCCGACTCTACTAAAGTCATTACAGCTACAGAGGTGATCGGTTTTGTCATAGAATAGCAGCGGAAAATCGTATCCTTTCTCATCGGGATTTTCTTTTCTTTATCCGCCTCCCCATATTCCTTTCTGTAAATCTCGCCACCTTTATGTAATACGCAGATTGCCGCACCAACATTACAATCAGGATCCGCACAGTTTCCAAGCAGAGTCCCCTCAATTGCCGTATCTAATCTTTTCAATATTTCCTGATTCATCCCAAATAACCTCCATACCTCCTGAAAGACTTGCGTAACAGAAAATAAATCTGTTACAGCAGTATAACAAATATCATGATTGAAACAAAGGACCGTTTGCCGGTCCCTTGTTATTTGTTCTATTAAAAATCCTTAATCCTGTCTATGTACTCGATGCAAACTGCATCCCCCGCACTCCCGGTCTATGCTAAGGCTGCAGTAATGATTGCCATGGAATATACCTCTGATGCATTACAACCTCTGGAAAGATCATTTACCGGTGCATTGAGTCCCAGAAGAATCGGTCCGTATGCCTCAAAATTACCCATACGCTGTGCAATCTTATAGCCGATATTTCCCGCATTGATATCCGGAAAAATAAAGGTGTTGGCATGTCCGCCTACCGGAGAATCCGGGCATTTGGTTCTTGCCACACGAGGAGAAACCGCCGCATCAAACTGTAATTCACCATCGATCGGAAGGTCCGGATACTTTGCCTTCGTCTTTAATGCCGCATTTCTCATTTTATCTACATCTTCACCGGCTCCGGAGCCATGTGTCGAATAGCTTAAAAATGCTAACTGCGGATCCACACCGAAGATTTTGGCACACTCCGCTGCCTCCCATGCAATCTCTACTAATTCATCTTCTGTCGGCTTAATATTGATCGCACAATCTGCCATCGCAAGCACTTCATTTTCACCGGTCGCACTCGGACGGACTAAGATAAAACAAGAAGAAACAATATTATTCCCCGGTTTTGTCTTGATCAACTGAAGTGCCGGACGCACCGTGTCTGCTGTCGAATAAGTCGCTCCGCCGAGCAAAGAATCCGCAACTCCCATTTTTACAAGCATCGTTCCAAAATAATTTGCCTGCAATAATATTTTCTGTGCTCTCTCCGGTGTCATTCCCTTTGACTTACGAATCTCACAAAGAAGCTCAACCATTTCGTCCATACGTTCATACTTTGCCGGATCGATGATCTCTGCACCGCGGATATTAAAGCCGCACTCCTCCGCTGCCTCAAAAATCTTCTCTTCACTCCCGACTAAAATCGGATGTAAAAAGTTGCTGGCAAGCAAACGGGAAGACGCCTCTAAAATACGTGCATCTTCTCCCTCCGTAAATACAATTTTCTTTGGATTCTTCTTCAAAATCCCGATCAACTGTCCAAAACCAAACAAAATATCATCTCCAATCCTTTATTTTATGTAAACCCTGATATATTTCAGATATACGTACATTTATTTTGAACTATATTTAACTTTCTGTCAATAGAAAAATCATTTGACTTTCCCCGGGCGCCCCGGAGCTTCGGGTGAAAAAACCACATAGAAAGCCGAAAGAATCATTGCTAATATACTTTTCACTATGGTATAATATCTGCAATGGTAAAAACTTGCATGTATTTTAGGGGGATGATTTATATGGGAAGAAAGGAAACAGCTAAATTCATTGCAGCAGAGGAATATAAACAATTAGAAGAACGGATCGCAGCAGGGATTGACTTTGCAAAGCTCAATGAACTTTGCACGCACCTAAGAGATGCACTGGTGGAAATATTAAAATCCTGTGGTCTTTATTTTCGCATTTTTGCCCGTGTCAAATCCCCGAAATCCATTGCCAAAAAAATACTGGAGGGAAACTACGGTACACCGGAAAATCCGAAAAAAATCCAGGATCTGATCGGACTACGAATTGTTTTCTATTACCATGACGATATGAGCATTTGTCGTAATATTATGGAATCCACCTTCCAGATGATCGATGACTGGTCAATGACAAAATATAAATCAAACGAATTTAAACCAACCAAAACCAACGGGGTTTTTCGTTTCCCGTTTGAATATTTTAAATATTACAAACGGCCACTTTGGGACTTCCCGATCGACACCACCTTTGAAATTCAGTTTCGTACTGTCTTTTTCGAAGGCTGGCATGAAATCGAGCATGATATGCGCTATAAAAGCAGACTCTCCGATCACGAATTTTGGGAAGACAGTGAAGATCTTTCCCGGATTTTGAGTTGTGTCCTGGCAAATCTGGAGCTGAGCGACTGGTCTTTAGTCAAGCTTTTTGACGAACTTTCCTATAACCACTATAAAAATAAAAACTGGGAACTGATGTTAAAGAGCAAATATCGTCTTCACATAGAAAATGAGCCCCTGCTTGATCCTGCAGTCACTTCTTTACTGAATGAAGATACAGAATTGGCAAAGGCATTTTTTAAGGCAGACAGAAAAACCCTGATCATAGAGCTTCTAAAACTGGGACATGCAAGGATTACCTATAATCAGATTGTTCGTCTGATCAATGAAAGAGAGATTGGAGACACACGCCTTACGAAAATCTTTGCAGACATTGAACAGGAAAGACAAACATCCTCCTATGCAGTCACGCCGCTTGCACCGCTGCAGTCCGAGGTATTGTTTCATATTGATCTTCCAATCCTGCACAAAGAGAGCAGGAATCTGGAGTCAGAATTTCATAATGCAATTTCATCGATTTATAAATGGGTTCGTTTTAAGGTAAATCCGATTTTTAAGAATATGCCGGAGGAACCATGTGCATATTCCAATAATATGCCGGGATATTATTTTACAGCGGAGTATAATCCGGAACACTTTTACTTCGAAACAAACTGGCACTATATGGATAATCAGTCTGTGGGAACACTCTGGCATCTGAATACGATTGTCAGCCGTACAGAGGATGGAAATCTGCATCTGTACCACCACACCTCCAGACATATGCCAAAGGGTGTTACGAATAATATCACATTCAGCAAACCATATTTTTTAGCCGACCTTTCAAAAAAGGTCGGAATTGTTGACATCGTCCGTCTCGGAAGCAAAGCAAAATTTGTAAAAAACGAAGATTCTTTAAAAGAGTTGATCCATTTAATCCACCATCCGAAACGGCTTCTTCCGGTTGTCGTGATTACCCAGGATGATGTGCTCCCTTCGGAACAATCCTCAGAAAACTGGGTCTATGACATGAATACCTTTACGATCAACGGCACAAGGCTCGCCAAGGTAGTCGGCCACTACTGCCATGTATATATGACCGATAAAAAGTACAATAGCACCTTTGCGGATAGCTTTTCGTTAAACAAAGAAGAAGCAGCCGGTTGTATTGCTATTTTCTGGCAGCCGGAAAGACATAGAGATTATGAACTATACACCAAAAAAATCGTCAGCGAAACCCAGTTTGACTTTAACCGTTTTGCATTCCATGAGGATAATCTATGTGAAAAAGCCTTTCGCCACAAATTAGTCCAGATCATTAAGGATGATAATGTTTCGTAAACAGCGTTCCGATCCTTTTGTCCTCAAAGAGGTCATATAATGCCTCCGGACGTCGCCCGTTCATCAGGATCACATCCATATCGGCTTCATAGGCGATTTCAACGGCATTAATCTTCGTCTTCATTCCGCCTGTCCCAAATTTAGACCCGGCTCCCCCTGCCAGATCCCTGATCGTATCGTCAATTTCATGTACGATAGGGATCAGCCTTGCCTCATCACTCTTATGCGGATCCTTATCATACAAACCGTCAATATCCGACATAATGATCAAAAGCTCAGCATTTGCAAGTGTTGCAACCCTTGCTGCAAGAGAGTCATTTTCCCCTACCTCTAACTCTAACTCATCGATCGCAACCGTGTCATTTTCATTGACAATCGGAATAGCCCCAACCTGTAAAAGGCGTTCCAAAGTATTCTCAACATTTTTTCGGCGATCCTCTAACAGTACATACTTTGTCACAAGCACCTGTGCCACTGTAATGCTGAAATCGGCAAATAAATTGTCATACAGATTCATCAACTCACACTGACCTACCGCAGCACATGCCTGTTTTCCCGGCGTATCCTGCGGCTTGGTCGTCATGCCAAGCTTTCCCATCCCAAGGCCGATCGCACCACTGGAAACCAATATCACCTCATGCCCCGCATTATAAAGATCAGACAAGGTTTTCACCAGTCTCTCCACCCTGCGGATATTCAATCTGCCCGTTCTATGATGTGTAAGTGTAGAAGTTCCCACCTTCACAACAATCCGTTTTCTTTCGCTGATTTTTTTCATAGAATCCTCTAATCCTCATTTTCTTTTATCAAATTGATACACATGATTTCTTTTCAACAGTTTGCTAATATGAAATCGCTTGCGATTTTATTTTAACAGCTTTCTTCCTTCATATCAAACTGCAGCTTTTTCTGCTTTTCCATATCTATTTTTAATACAGATCGGTCTCTTAATGATTCATAGACCTTCGGCACCATGATACTCTGATAAGCCGGACGAATGATTTTATCCACATTGATCAACTCCTCCATACGGTGCGCACTCCAACCGACTATGCGTGCCATTGCAAAAATCGGAGTAAACAGTTCTCTTGGGATTCCAAGCATTGTGTATACAAAGCCACTGTAAAAGTCCACATTGGCACTGACACCTTTATAAATTGCACACTCTTCACCGATTACCTCCGGCGCGATCCGCTCAATCATGCTGTAAAGCTCAAATTCCTTCTTCTGATGCTTTTCCTCCGCCAGACGCTTAACAAAATATTTAAATGCAATTGCTCTCGGATCAGAGATCGAATAAACCGCATGTCCCATACCATAGATCAGTCCCCGTCTGTCAAATGCCTCTTTTCTCACAAGTCTTCTTAAATACTCTCTTACTTCTTCTTCATCCGTAATATCAGAAACATTTTCCTTCAGATCCTGTATCATCTCCACCACCTTGATATTGGCTCCTCCATGCTTCGGTCCCTTCAGGGAAGAAAGCGCTGCAGCAATGACAGAATAGGTATCGGAACCCGCAGATGTTACTACTCGCGTTGTAAAGGTTGAATTGTTACCTCCGCCATGCTCCATATGAAGGATCAATGCCTGATCAAGTACCTTTGCCTCAACATCTGTATACTCCTTATCCGGACGAAGCATCCGCAAAATATTTTCTGCTGCTGACAGATTCGGATCCGGTCTGTGAATATAAAAACTCTCATCACACTCATAGTGGTTGTATGCATGATAACCATATACAGAAAGCATCGGAAACACGCTGATCAGCATAATGCACTGCCTGAGCACATTTTCCAGGGAATTATCCGAAATCTTTTCATCATAAGAAGAGAGTGTCAGTACACTCTTTGTCAAAGAATTCATAATATCCTTGCTTGGTGCCTTCATAATGACATCTCTCACAAAATTAGTCGGAAGTGTCCTGTTTTTTGCCAACACTTCACAAAATTCCCTAAGCTGCTGAATAGTCGGCAATTCTCCAAAAAGAAGTAGATACGCTGTCTCCTCAAAACCAAATCGGTTTTCTTCCCGAAACCCCTTGACCAGATCATAAATATTATACCCACGGTAATAGAGCTGTCCATCGCACGGAATCACAATATCATCCTTGATCGTGCTCGCTTTGATCAGGGAAATATTCGTAATACCGGATAACACACCCTTTCCGTTCTTATCCCGCAGTCCTCTTTTTACCCCATACTCTTCAAATAATTTGCTGTCTATCTGATTGTTGATTTTGCAGACTTCACTATATCTTTTCGTGTATTCCCCCATCACCTTTTCAAAATTATCACTCATAAAATCCCTCCTTGCCAAAGCACTTGCCTGTGAGATACCTTATAAAAACAGGCTATAAACTACTAATAAATATACTACAACTGTCTACCTCTGTCAAATCCTACCAACTTTTCTTCCCCAATTCCTGCAATCTATGTTATAATGTCTATACTGATTAACGATAACATTTGCCAGTTCTTTGTAGAAAACTGCACAGACAGTGAAGTGCTGTTTTACAAAGAACGGCAAATCGAATCGTTAATGAGTATAAAAGGAAACTTTCAATAAAATAGATCGGAGGATTTTTTTATGCATATTCAATCAGTTTTTGACAAATCCTTTGCCGCTTATGGAAAAGTGGTAACCGGATATGACTTTTCAACTCTATTAAGTACACTGGAGGCAAATTCCGAAAAACCGGCAGATTCCGTCATCTATGTTCCGTCTGTAGATGTTTTAGAAGAGCTTCCTGTGTATGAAGAACTCAAAAACAACTGTTATGGCGGTATGCCGATTCAGATCGGCTATTGTAACGGAACCAATACCAAACTAAATTGTTTTGAATATCACAGGGACAGCGAAGTAGACATTGCTGCAGACGATGTGATCCTTTTAGTTGCGAAAGAACAGGACATCATAGAAGGTCAGATCGATTCCTCCAAAACAGAGGCCTTCCTATGTCCAAAGGGAACCGGAGTCGAGCTTTATGCAACCACACTCCATTATGCGCCATGCAGTGCCAAAAAAGGAGAGGGCTTCCGTGTAATCATCGTTTTGCCGAAATTTACCAATGAAGCCAAGCCGGATATCACCCCGAAAAATGAAGAGGATAAATATCTTTGGGCTTTGAATAAATGGCTGCTTGCCCACAAGGATACGGATGAAGCAAGTCAGGGTGCACATATTGGTATTACAGGAGAAAACATCGACATCTCTGAACTGATTTAGGAGGAGCAAAATGAATCTGCCACAGGCTTTTTGCATACGCATGGAAAATTATCTGAAAGAGGAATATCGTGCTTTTATGGACAGCTATCACGCTCCACATACCTATGCGCTCAGACTCAATCTGTTAAAATACCCGGAGGGAAGGCCACTAAAAGCCTTCCCCTTTGCTTTAAGGTCCGTTCCCTGGGCAGAAGGAGGCTATTATGTTTCCTATGAAGATCATCCGGGAAAACACCCGTTACACGAAGCAGGAGCTTACTATATTCAGGAGCCCAGTGCAATGTCTGTGGTCCCTTTATTGTCTCCTGCACCCGGTGATATCATCTGCGATCTCTGTGCCGCACCCGGAGGAAAATCCACACAAATTGCTGCCGGAATGCAGGGCAGGGGACTTTTGGTCGCCAATGAGATCATTCCATCCAGAGCCAGAATCTTATCAGAAAATATCGAGAGGTTAGGGATACCAAATGCGGTTATAACAGGCGAGCCGCCGGAAAGAATGTCCGATCATTTCCAAACCTTTTTTGACAAAATCTTAATCGACGCTCCGTGCTCCGGCGAGGGAATGTTTCGAAAAGACGAAACAGCAATCCGGGAATGGTCTCCTGCAAATGTCAAAACATGTGCCATTCGCCAAAAAATGATCCTTGAGCACGCTGACCGTATGTTGAAGCCCGGTGGTGTGTTCGTTTATTCTACCTGTACCTTTTCCGAATCGGAAAACGAGGAAATGATACTCACCTTTTTGGAGGAACATCCAAACTATACGATAGAGAACTGGCAGAATTTTTTCCCGAAATCCACAGGAATCATCTCCTGTAAAAATCTTCCGGAGGCAATGCGTCTTTTCCCTCATAAGCTGGAGGGTGAGGGGCATTTTGCTGCCAGACTTCGCAAATCAGAAATCACCGAATCCGTGGAAAAAAGGAAGAAAAAAAAGACCACAGAAAGAAAAAAACCTCCTGTGGACTATTTTGATTTTTCTCAGAAATATTTAACCGGTTCTGATGACTCTGTTTTGCAGGCTTATTTGCACACAAACGCGAATTTTCAGCTATTTGGAAACGAACTGTATCTTGTGCCGGCCGAGATGATTTCTCTTCGTGGTTTAAAGCTTCTACGCGCCGGACTTCACCTGGGTACCCTGAAAAAAAATCGTTTCGAGCCTGCGCATGCACTGGCAAAAGCTTCTGCTCCCCACGACTTTTTTCAAAGCTTCGAATGCAGCTACGAAACCACCCTGCATTTTCTGCGCGGAGAAACGGTTTCCTGTCCTTCCGATTTCAAAGGTTGGACGCCCGTCTGCTACGAAGGACTCCCGCTCGGCTTCGGGAAAGCGAATAATGGCACTCTGAAAAATCACTATCCAAAGGGGCTTCGAAAAAAACTGTGAAAATCACTGTTCTCTGGTTGAGATTGCTTCAATCGCCACACTTCCTCCGCGGACTGTTTCAATACGACTCGGAAAAGTCTTATTAAACAGATGGATCATATCATTATTGGCGCTTTCCGTTTTGACACATTGCACCAGAACACGCTTTTTATCATAATCAATCACCTCTAAGCCAAAGGCCTGTGCAATCCGGAAAATCTCTGCCTTATCCTTCTCACCGCATCCGGATACCTTAATAAACAGCAATTCCTTCTTGTGAATCGGAATATCGGAAAAATCCATAACCTTGATCACGACCACACAGCGGTTAAGCTGTTTTTTAACCTGCTCAAATGTAATATCATCTATGGTAAGTCCGATCGTCATACGGGAAACCGTAGGATCCTCTGTCTCGCCAACTGTCAATGTGTCCATATTATAGGACTTTCCTGCCAGCAGACCGGAGATTTTTGCAAGGACACCAATTCTATTTTCTACATATAGGGAAATATATCTTTTTTTGACCTCTGTATTCATACTCTACTGCCTCCTATTCCATAATCATATCGTTCAAGGTGTTCCCCGTCGGAACCATCGGAAATACATTCGCTGCCGGATCGATCACACATTCAATGATCGTTGGTGCCTTCTCATGTTCCTTTGCATATGCAAATGCCTGGTCAAGCTCCTCCGGTTTTGAAATACGAATCCCATACGCAGAATAGCTTTCTGCCAGCTTTACAAAATCAGGAATATACGGCGGACAGACTGCAGCATCTCCGGATTGACATTTCCGTTCACAGCTTCTGCGGTATCTGAGACACGTACTCGAATAACGCTTTCCGTAAAACAACTCCTGCCACTGCCTTACATTCCCCAGATATCCATTATTTAGGACAATCAAGATCAACGGAAGTTCTAATGAAACTGCAGTTGCCAATTCCTGAATATTCATCTGCATCCCGCCATCACCGGAAATAGCGATAACCGGACTGTCCGGATTTCCAAGTTTGGCACCGATCGCCGCCGGAAAACCATACCCCATGGTTCCAAGACCTCCGGAGGTCAAAAACTGCCTGTTTCCTTCCAATTCAATATACTGTGTGGTCCAAAGCTGATTTTGTCCGACATCTGTTGTAATAATCGGTCGTTTGAAATGCTCGTTAATATATTTTACAATACATTCCGGTGTCAAACGATCCTGCTGCTTCATCGTAATCGGATATTTTTCCTTCCATGTCTTTACCTGTGCAGTCCAGCCTGCCACATCCATCTCCGGCAGATTTTCAAGAAGCTTTTCGATCGCTAATTTGGCATCTGCTACAATCGGAATATCTACTACAATATTTTTTGAAATCGATGCTGAATCAATATCTATATGGACAATTTTTGCATTTTTGGCAAATTCTTCAATTTTTCCGGTAATACGGTCATTAAAGCGGGTTCCGATTGAAAAAAGCAGGTCACATTCAGCCACTGCATGATTGGCTGCATAGCTTCCATGAATCCCGATATTACCCATATATAATTCATGTGAGGTCGGAATCGCTCCCTTCCCCATGATCGTCGTAATCACCGGTACTCCGCTCCTCTCGGCAAGCCTCTTCATCTGCGCATTGGCACCGGATATATTCACGCCACCGCCAATCAAAAACAACGGTTTTTTTGCACGCTTCAACATACCGACTGCTTTTTTGATCTGTCCCATGTGCACACTTTCATTTGGCTTATAACCGCGAATGTTCACCTCTGTCGGGTATTCTTCACCGCCCAGAGCCTGCTGGATATCCTTTGGAATATCTACGAGCACCGGTCCCGGCCGCCCTGTTCTTGCAATATAAAATGCCTCCTTCAAAATGCGAGGCAGCTCCTCTCTCGTCCGGACCGTAACTGCATATTTACAAATACTGTTGGTAATTCCTACAATATCCACCTCCTGGAACGCATCATTTCCCATGAGTCCAAGCGGAACCTGCCCGGTGATACAAACAAGCGGTACACTGTCATAATTTGCCGTTGCGATACCGGTCACTAAATTTGTTGCCCCCGGTCCACTGGTCACCAGACAGACGCCCGTTTTTCCGGTAGACCGTGCATAGCCGTCTGCCGCATGAATCAAAGCCTGTTCATGCCTTGGCAGTACAATATCAATCTCCGTCTCTCCATACAATGCATCGAAAATATCAACCGCCTGTCCTCCCGGATAGGCAAACAATGTCTTTACGCCTTCCTCCTTCAATGCCTTTACAATGATTTCTGTTCCTTTGATCATTTTTCGTACTACTCTCCTTCTTCATAGAATGTTGAAACGCCCTAAGCTGATGCCTCAGCTTAGGACGGCTGTCTTTTACTGTTTTTTGTCTTCCTTGCTGCTGCCACTCTCCTTTTCCCCGGCGGCTTTTCTTTTCGCCTCAATCTTTTCATCAATTGTTTTCGGCTTTTTGCTCTCCTCTTCCGCTGCTTTCTTTTCAGTCTCCGAAGTCTTTTCTTCTTTTATTTCCTCTTTTTCTGCTTTTTTATCTGTTTCCTTTTCCCCGGACTTTGCCTTCTTTTTCTTGTTCTTTTTTGGGGACACTTCCTTTTTCTGATCTGCAGAAGAATTATCTTTATTTTCCTTTTTTTCGGACTTCTCAGCTTCAGAATCCTTTGCCTCTGCTTCCTTTTTATCCGGCTGTTTAGAAGCTTCTGATACATCTTCCTTCTTTTTCTCCGTCTGCGGTGCAGTTACAGGAACATTTGTCCCATTTTCCCCAGCCTGAGTTTTCTTCCCGCCTCCGGTAATCTCTTTTGCCTTTTCTGATAGTTCATCTGCCTTTTCAAAAATCTCCTCCATGCTCTCCTGCTTTTCTTCCGTTTCCTCCTTCGGTCCTAAAATCAGATAAACAATCATGGAGATCAATTTAATCAAGGCTCCAAAATATAGGCTTGCGATCACGATAACGATTACATAAAAAATTTCCACATGCTCTCTTTTCAATGCAAACCAGGGAATCTCCTGCGGCACCACTACAAAAAAAGCCGTTGGCAGAGCCACATGAATGACTAAATCGATTAAAATACCTATAACGCTAAATACATGATTCCTTCTGCGCTTTGTCCAAAAGCCCATTAAAAAGATCGGAAGCCATGCTGCTAAAACAATCAACACATATATAATGTCCATCGTAACACAATCTTTCAGGTAGTCATCACTTGAAAACTGTTCCGGAGTTTCCTCTAATTCAATCGCCAGAATCCCTTTTGCCAGCTTCCATGTCAAGTCCTCTCCCACAAAGGAATTAGAGGATGGAAATGCAAGCGTAATCCCAAAATTCTTTTCCGGAAGAAGAAACATTGCCGTAGTAGAATTATTCGTTTTTCCTATATGATAATAAATCTTCTTTCCATTAAATTCCTTTGTAAGCCAGCCCATACCGTAGGCAGCATTACCGTTAAAAATTTCCGTCGTCTCCTCACTGCTCACCGGAACGGGTACTGTATTCTCTAACATGGTGCTGATACTTTCCTCGGAAAGCACATCCCCGCCTCTTTGAAGAAACATCTGTAAGTATTTCCCCATATCCTTGACACTGGATACTGCATATCCTGAGGACATCTGTATCCATTCATCCTTGATATCATAGTCTGAATCCTCATAAAACGGAAATCCGAAATAGCTGCGGTAACCGCTGACCGGACCATCACTTTCCCTGTCATAGGACTGCATTTCAAGCGGATCTAAAATATTATCTGAAATATACTCCTGGTAGGTTACTTCGCTGACTGCTTCAATAATCTTTCCAAGCAGGTTATAATTGACCGGTGCTGCTTCATAGGTTCCCGGAGTACCGCTTCGTGTAATTTTCGACATTGTTTCATATTTTGAAATACCGCTTGTCTGATTTAAAAGCTCACGAATCGTCACATTCGCAACCTCTTTGTATGCCGGCAGATAATCTCCCACAGGATCATCCAGATGCAGCTCCGAATCCTCCGCTAGCTGTAAGACTGCAGCAGCAGTCAAAGACTGCGTCAGTTCTCCTAACACATACTTTGCCTCGGTGTCTGTCTGATTGCCATAGGCAGCACAATATAATTCTCTCTCCGGACTAACGATTGAAATCCCCATACTAAGCACATGAGTTTCCTTTAGTTCTTTTAAGATATATTTCTCCAAGTCGTTTTCATGGATCACCTCTGCCCTCGCCGGCATATTCATGAAACACAAGTTACTCAAAGCAAAAACTGCAATAAACAGTGCAATTATCCTTCTTTTCATAGCAATTTGCCTCCATCGTAAAATCATCACTCCCTATTATAGCAAAAAAATCAACAAGAATAAACTGTTGATTTTATTTTTCTCAAAAAAACAGGGAAGAGCTTCTGGTGTATAAGACTCACTTGGAAATTCTCCCCTGTCCGGTTCCTATTTTGCTTTAATCGTGGCAATATCCTCTTCCAGCTTCTCTATCTCCTTCTTTGCATCTGTAATTACACGAAGCTGTTCGGCATATATGTCGTTTTCATCATCCTTATGTGCCTCATAATACTTCCCGCCAATCTCTAAATAGGCATTTTCCAGTTTTTTCTTCTGGCTGCGTACCTGCCCCTTTAGTGCGGTCACCTCTGAAACCTCTTTTGCCTTATCCGTCACTGTCGTTGCCGCTCCGTTAAGCGTATCTGAAACCTTATCCCAAAATTCTGACATGTCGTCCTCCTTTTCTGCCGCTATCCGGCAAGCCTGCCGCTTTGCAGTTCCTGTTAAAACTACAAAACATCATTCCAAATCATATGATACTGTTTTTCTAAGTATACCACTTTTTTCTGGCAAGGTCAAAAAAACGGAAAAATCCATTTTCCAGACTTTTCCGTCATGTAGAAGCTGCTAACGGGATTTGAACCCGTGACCTCCGCCTTACCAAGGCGACGCTCTACCACCTGAGCCATAGCAGCAATCAACAAACCATATTATA
>CADBMH010000286.1 GCA_902795705.1 uncultured Lachnospiraceae bacterium
AACCTCTTTTGCCTGACAGTTGAACAATTTCTTAATTAATTGTCTTGTTTCATGCAATATTTCCTCGGCTCTGTAAGACATTTCATAAGAACCTCTTCCTGCGCTGCCGCCGCTATTTCTATAATAATCATCCATAAAAGAATAAACAGCATCTGGTTTAGGGTATGTAGTTGCAGCATTATCAAAATATGTCATTCTTCCCTCACATTTAGCATAACTCTTTTAGTATTTCCATTATAACTTGTCTCTTTTCTTGTTCTGAAATTGCATATCCCATTGAATCTAGAGAAGCAAGTATTTGATTTGAAAGCAACTTACCTTTAGGTGACACCTCTGTTCTATCAAATCTCCTAATTACGCTATTGCCGTCATTATCCATAAAAGATATTTGATATTCTGTAGTTGTGGTTGATTCATCCGATTTTTTCGCACCTGTGTATGCCTCTGCGGTTTTTTTATAGAGTTTTATTTTCTCTGTGAATGATTCTATTGTCTTTTTGTCCCAGTCCTCAAGATGTAAGTCTGTCGTGTTTTTTGCTAGTTGAGTAATATATAATTCTTCATCATTTGTAATGTCTCTTGATAAGGATAAGAATTTTTCTGTGCCATCCGCGAACAATTGATTAAAAATATCATCCTCCAAATTGTCGCACCACTCTCTGATAATTGATGATAATGACATTCTGTCTACAACATCCGCTAGCTGAGGTTTAATAAATATCGCCTTAACCTCTTGAATTAACGCAAGCTTTAGCTCATCTAACAATCCGTCATATAATTCTTTTGTATTAATAATATCATCAGCGGTATCCACGGTGAATTCATCATGATAGTCGAACGCATCCGGTAAGCGCTTGAAAAGCATCTCAGCGCCAGTTACATCACTTCTTAGAATTCGAATCATTTCTAGTTGTCTTTTACCGATTTTCTTCCCGCTTGGTCTATTTTTACATTCTTTAGAATATTTAGGAAGGCCCATATACCATCTCTTCATAGCGTTTGCTACGTAATCATATGAGTTTCCATGTTTTTCTGCACCTATGACGGTACTAGAGAAGGCCTTCGACAATACGTTAATATAATCCTCTTTTTCGGGATCCCAATCTATAAACTCTAAGAAGTAACTATTAGGGTTTGAATTAACCTGCACCAATGAATCTGCAGTAATAGATAGTTGTCTTCGTTGATCTGAAATGACAACTTGCTGTCTATATTCATGAATAACCGCTGCCAAATAAATCGGTATCAGCCCTTCTCGAATTCCAATTCCGAAATCAGGACTAGTCAGCTCATTATAAAGACTTGAAAAACAAGCATTTCCCTTATGCCTAGCGCCCAGGATAAAGTTCTCAATAGTTGAGAGCATATGGCTCATTCTCGCATCATCTGGATGTATGTTAATCCTAGGAACTCCATTCTCTTCTGACCATATTCCTGTTCTTACTAAGGTGCTTCTCATTATTGACACATCTTGTCCTGTTCCTGACAAGCCTAAGTTATGTTCTAACTCCGCTCTCAGCAAGCCGTTTATTATTTTGTTTCTGCTTGAAAAAGCGGTGCTTGTCAGTTCTGTTTTATTGACAGATTCATTGTTAATTACAGGAGTAAGGCTAAACAAATCATCACAAATAGAAGACATTGCCTCTGTTAGTTCAGCTTTTCTTTTAACCTTTAACAGTTTTCCGTCAGCAATGAATGTTGCTTCTTGATTCTCTGGATGAGTATACGAACTAATAAACTTTTGAATTATAGATAATAAGTCCTCACATACAACCTCATATTCGTCAAATAGTTGAGGATCATCTGCAGACATTTCTTGTAACGAAAATGCTGCATTGTATTCCATTACGGTCTCTCTGATATCACTTTGCTTTTTGGGGACAATGAAAATATGCCTTTTGAATCCAGATGATGATTCTTTAAGATCTGATATTAGCTTTTTTATATTGCATTGTTTTGATGGTATTATTCCGTAAATAATGCCATCTGACTTTATGTATTCACTCTTTTTTTCCCAGTTTACTGTGCCCGTAATCTCATCCGAATCAATAAATTCAAAAGAAAAGAAGCGTGTCATTTCATGCTCATCGTTGTATCTAGATGGGTACATATAGCAATCATAGTTAGTAGTATTTAGCACTTCTTTAACTGCTATTCTTCCCATATTATGCTCAACGAAGTCATGGATTTTCTTTTTTATATCAACACCGGAGCTCTCTTTTAAACGGAGAAAGTTGTTGCTTCGTTTTAAATAAACAACCAATTCCTGCTCTATTAGCTCTGAAATAGCCGATTCTATTTCCTCTACCGTAAATGAATTTGCATATATCCCCACAATCTCTTCCACTGTAGGCTTTAGCTTTTCAAATTGCTCCAATATGTAAATCAATGAAATAGTCTTTACAATTTTTGCCTTAATTGTTCTCTCATCGAGATTGTTTAAGATCCTTCTTGTCAGAACATATAAATTATGAGTATAACTATCGTATGCTTCTTTCATTAGGAGTGGTTCAAAATAATCATAAACCAGATCCGGCGTTAATAAATTGAATATCTCCTCATTGGAATTGCTTAAATAATCCAACAAAGTATCCTTACCTGGTGCAGATAGAAAGGTAAACAAAGTCCTTTCATTCTGGGCAACTTTTTCAGATAATCTTGGGAGAATAAACGTTGATACCGGATGCAGTGGGTAACAGCCTTCTAATATTGAATGCAGCTCCTCTCCATCACCTGTAAACATAGGATGTTTTTCATATCGTTGCGCAATGTACTGAAATTCATTTTTATTATTATCTAAGAATTTTTTCCAAAGTTTTGAGTCTTTATTTATAACCGATGAAATAATCTCATATGTTTGCGAGAAATTGTTGTTTAAACGAACATGTTTAAATCGTTCCGAGACCCCTCTCCAACCATCAACTTTTTGCTGCGGTAATTTATCTATGTAGTTTGAAATCTCTTTGTGGCATATAAGCATTAGATGCATCTGTAGATCACCGCTTCTTGAACACTTTTCGGCGAAGTCTTGTAACATCTTTGTGTCACTAACTGTTGCATCAGTTATATTTGCCTCCAAGTATTTGCTAAACTCATCATAAACAACATACAGCCCAGAATACCCTTTAGCTTTGATTCCCTCTGCAACATTTTCGTATAACTCAACTACATCAAAACCTAAAAATGGGTTAAACTGACTTCCTGATGTGAGTTCTCTATAACATTTTTCAAATTTCTCATATGCGGAGACGTCAAAATTAGATAATCTATCAATGAATGCTTCAGCGCCCTCGCCAATCATTTCTTCAAATTTTTTATACGTTTCGGGGAATTCTTCCGCCCATCTCCGAATAACCCTATCAGCAGCCTGATAATTAGTCTTTGGCATGATATCCATTAAGTCATTAATCGAAAGAGTGCGCTGTAAAGCAAGCAAAAACGCCTGTGTTAAGCTTGTATTACTTCCTGTTACCACAACAGGTAGTATTTTGGTCTCACTTTCATAATAGCTGTTTATAAGTTGAAGCAATCTCGGATTATCAGCTGCTTTTGACATCATTTTCTCAAATAATGCAATATCCTTTTTCATAAGCATAGAAAGGATCATAAGCACAATGTGTGACTTGCCTTTTCCATATGCTCCAATCAACACTCTTGCTCTTTCAGCAGACGTTGGATTTGTACTTGAAAGAATGTCTTCTAATAAGGATAGTGAAGATGATGTTGGGATAAAGTTTTTAATTTTTTTGTCGTTGGCTAAGTCGTATCCGATATTAACCGAATATTGAAACCCTTCTGCAACTGAAATCATTCTGCTCATGAAAATAGCTCCTGTCATCATTTTGAAATCGATGAGTAGTATTTTTTCGTAAAATCTAAAAAGTCACCGTCCTCAGAGATGTTTATGACATCTAATCCTGCAGTCCTGTTTATCTTTATTAACCCCAGTCTTTCAATTTTATATAGAATCTCTAGCATCGCTATAGAATCCAAATTGAAAATTCTACCAATATTACAAGATGAAGTCAGAAGCTCGTTGAGGCTAATCTCTTTCTTTCCATTTGAGTTATCGGCAATAACCGCCATAGCAATTAACGGATTAATTGAATCCGGATTAGGAGTCACTTTTTTATATGTTTTTTTATTCTTATTAAAGTATTCAATCAGCCCTAACTCTCGCATAGGACATTCAATGTTATTTTCTGGCGAAATGTTTTTTGTGCTAGAAATATTTTTCGTCAAGTATGTATTAATAATACAATTAAAATCATCATTCAATGACCGATTGGCAACATCTAACTCCTCGTCCTGCATTTTAATATACTTTTCTATCTCCTCAACAAAAATCTCCTTGGTAAATTCATTGATGCTAAATTCATTAAAGAAATAATACCAAGACGTTGCTGTATCTTTATTACATGCTAGTTTATAGTGTATAAGAAATAGAGTCCCAAGTTCTTCTAGGTATCTATCATATTTATAAATTAGTTTTCCCAATTCTGTAAAAGACTGATTCCGTCGTCCAGAGGTTGGTTCAACTGTTAGGCCTGTTGCCTGAAGCCAGTATCTCAATGCCTTTACCATATTTGCACCAATGCCTAAAACATCCATTGGATTCTCAGTTTTACTCACAAAAACATCTGGTGTCTCTGAAACACATCTTAAGCCCTTACTAAGCCATCCTTTTCTAATGAAAAAAGTGTCATGTGCGCGAAACTTCATTCTAATAAAAGCCTCCTCTTATTTTAGTCCTTAGTCCTCAAGTATTTGTCCATTGTACATCCTCCGTCCAAATACTTAGCTGTCATACACTTCTTACATCGAGTACATTTTTCAGGATCGATGTTATAGTAGTCTCCTAATATAGATATTGCCCCTGCTCTACATAAAGATTCGCACTTTAAACACTTCCTGCAAGCATTATATTTACGAACCTGGTAGCCAGCCATTCTATGCACTGCATCATGATCTGCAACATTAAGCGTTTTAATTTTTACGGAATGATCAAATCCATCTTGATTAAATGGTTGAATTGATATAATTGGTACATTTGTCTTTAAGTCCAATACTATAGTTTCTTTTATTAGTTTGTTTCCTAATTCTGGAGCAATTATCCCAAATGGAACAAACAAGCCTATTAGTTCATCCGAGTACGGTCTTGTAAGTTTATATATTTTTGCATGCTCTTCAGCTGTGCAGTTAGTAAATCTCAGCTTAATATCTCCTGATGATTCAAGTCCATTTCCGCCTTGTCTAGCCTTCCATTTCCCACTATCCACATACACTTCTGGATCGGGCTTTCCTATGCGTTTTGCAAAGTCTATAAGAAAACTCCTCCAAGCAATGGATTCCACAGGCATATAGATGCGCGATAATGCTTGTGCTCTCTGGGTGTTATTAGGACAGCACCAACAGCCAACTCTATCGTAACCAAGTCTATAGGCGTCATTAAAGTCAATATCCTCTGAAAGTATATACAACCAAATATCTATGTCCTTCCAAAAGAAAATTGGAGAAGCTACCGCTTGTTGCTGTATTTTTATAGATTCTGAATCTTCTTCTATTCGGTTGTATTTACTTCGACTAACGGACTCGTTTTTTCTAATGCCGTAATATGTTAATATTTTTTGATTTCTATACAGAGAATTTATAGTTCTTGTTATTGGTCCAGTCTTAAACATCGAGCAGCACCAACGCATCATTCGAGCTGGTGGGCCTATATCTTCGCATACCTTCATGAAATCCTGTTCTTGATTTATAGCAGTTTGAAAAATAGCAAGAGGATGATTCTCTCTAAATCTTTTTGCGTATTCAATTGTCATAGGAAATTCTAAGGTTGTGTTGCCAAAAATGTGAACGAGAGATGGATTACTGAGCGCCTTTGTAACCACATCAGCTGTTACCGTAGAATCTTTTCCGCCAGAGAAAGAAATAACAACATTCTCTTCGGGATATTTTAACGAAGTGTTTCGCACAAATTCAAAAGCTTCATCCTTAAGATAAATCAATCTGTTTTTATTTGCTTCTACAAACTTCTTTATGCTCCTATTGAAGTAGTTGTAATCAACAAACGAGTGATACTTCTGAAGACGTTTATTAACATCATTTGCATCAATTGATTCATAAACCTTATTTGATATTTGAACTATCTTGCCGTCAATTATTAATCGATTGTTAGCTGCCCAAACCGATTTGTCCATAAAGTAGTCAGGGCTCTCGTCTAGTAGAATTGCATAAAGCAACCTTTCCTCAGGGAAAACTGGCCTAAGATCTACAACTTTATATTTTGTTTCCCCTTTGCAAATTGGGCATTCGTCTTTACCAACTTGATTGCTTTCTCTTATTAAGGGGATATTGCAATCGTCGCACCAATATATCTCTATTGGCAAATCTTCAACTGTATCTGATCCACAAACCGGACACATTTTTTCATTTGTCTCAATGTTACAATTCTTGCACCACATATCTTCTCTTTTCCACAATAACGCTCTTTTTGGTGCGTCCCAAAAAATAAGGCCGACACTTTATTATATATGTTTTTCAACCTGTAACAAATCTTTATTTGTAGACATTGCTACTCTTTAATATCAAAACACGAATCCAGTTACTAATATGATAATTGCAGTTATCCCGTTCTATTACCCTCACTCCTCTAATGCTTGTTTCCCGCACTTATTGTACAACGTCGCGGAAGCCGATAGTGTCCTGTTAATTGTACTATATTTTTCCGCTATCGTCTCAAACTTAGTGTGTTCTTGGATGCGTTGATCGTTGATCCAAATAATCTAAGCGCATCACAGTTATTCTTTTCTAACCCAATACCCACGTAATAATTGCGTTCCTTTGTGAGAGCTGTCAAACGTATCATGCACTACTCCATCCACGACAGCTACAAGATGCTTTTCAATACTGCATATAATGGTTTTATCGCATGGGAGATTATCTTCATTCATAAGAAGCCCCTTTGGTTCGAGTTTTCTATCACACAGGTTCACATACTTCCATCCCATATCTCTTAACAGCTCCTTGTAAATATATTCCCAGACACCATTACGTGGAGTTTCACCGCCATTGTAGATTTTGACAATCTTATAAGTAAACTTGTAGTCCAGGCTGTTAGCAATGGCGATTGCTCTAACTACGCAATCACCTACATGAACAGCCTTATAGTATTTCTCTCTGCCTCCGGTATCATAAACCCATCTCATCGTTTGCCTCCTATCAAAAAATGTAAAAAAAAACGACGAATTATTCGTCGAAATAATATGTGCCGAGATTTCCCCAGCACACTTAAATTGTAACTCTTTACGAGTTATTACGCAAATCTATCTTTCTATCTGTTTCCAATTTGTTTAAACAAACTGGGTACATACCCTATTGTTCATAATGAACATTCGATTACATCAACAACAAGCATATCCTCAGCCTGCTTAAACTTACTGTTAATTGTCGCCTTGAAGAGTGTTCCATCCTGCTCAAATGTGAATACTTTATTCCCATCTATATCCGTCGTAACCGGACTGATATTCTCCACCTCAAATGAGAGCCCATACTCAGTTGCCTTGAGTGTACCTCCGCCCGTATGAGTGTAGGTTACTTCTGTTAATGTATTGCCATCAAGGGTATAGTGCGTTTCTTCAGGAAACAAGCCTGTTGTATTGCCGCCGAGCACATAATCCCATGAAAATGTGCCCGGCCCTTCTTCATTGAAATCCTTAAAACTCATGATTGCATTTTACATGATTATCTATT
>CADBMH010000287.1 GCA_902795705.1 uncultured Lachnospiraceae bacterium
GGCTGATGGTGGAGCTGTCACCGGAGTATGTCCTGCGCTCGAACCGGGAGAGCGGTTTCGGGAGGTATGATGTGATGCTGTACCGGAAAGACCTGACAGGAAATGCATATATCATAGAATTCAAGGTGCGGAAAAGCAGGAAGGAGAAGGACCTGGAGGAAACGGTGGCAAATGCCTTGAAGCAGATCGAGGAAAAGAAGTATGACACAGAGTTAAAGGCCCTCGGCTTTTCGGAGGAGAACATCCGGAAATACGGGTTTGCTTTTGAGGGGAAAAATGTGCTGGTCGGGACAGAAGAAGGCTAGAAAGGAATATTTTTCGAAAAATATTGCATTTGTTTTCCAAAAAACAGATAAAAACCAAAGGTTTGATCTGGAAGAAATCTATCCGTTGAATTAAAATGATAATAATCTAAATCAAAGATTTGCAGGCAGATACACGAATCAATGTAAGGGGGCATGTTAGAGGAGAAATACGGGCTATGAATGTTTTGATTGATACAAACATTATGCTTGATTTTCTGACGGAGCGAGTACCATTCTTTGAAAATGCCGACAAAATAATGCAGTTGTACCAGAAAAAGGAAATTTAAATATCGGGATTATTCCGCAAAAAGCATCGAAATGATGATTTTACCATTTGATGCCGGCAGAGGATACCAGTACTCTGCTGATCATATGGAATAGCCCACCGGTGAATTTACTAATAAAAGCCTCCCGCCGGAGACGGTCAAATCCGGTCCCGGTTTCTCGTTCTTCGTAAAAATTTTTCGAGAGATGCAAGATTCAAAACCAGGAGTAGAATTGTCAAAGTCCACCCGTCATGCTATACTGTAAGCATGAAAGGCGGATGCATCATAGGAAGGAGATTAATATGAGGGAATTTAATACGATAGCAGTATGTACTCCTGAAGAAAATTATATGGTTGATCTCACTGACCGGATCAGGAAGATCGAAATGCTCGTTGATAAGCAAAAATATTTTACGATCAACCGGGCAAGACAGTATGGAAAGACTACAACACTGACTGCACTCACAAGATATCTTGCAGGCAAATATGATGTCATCAGCTTGGATTTTCAGGATATTACAGATGCTGTCTTTGAAGATGAGTGCTCTTTTACAAAGGGAATGGCTCAGGTGTTGTGCGATACAAGAGACTCTATGGAGATTCCGATTGCAGATGCCTGCTATGATCAATTTATGCAGCTGTCGCATGAAACAAATAAACTGGTCTTAAATGACTTGTTCCGTATTTTTGATAAATGGTGTAAAGACAATGAAAAGGGGATCGTCCTTATGATCGATGAGGTTGACAGTGCAGCGTGCAACCAGGTTTTTTTAGATTTTTTAGGAAAATTAAGATCATGTTATTTGAAAAGACAAAAAAATAAAAAATACAAAACATTTCAATCTGTGATATTAGCAGGTGTAACAGATGTAAAGCATATAAGGAACCGGCTTCGTGATGATGTTGATTCCAAAGAAAACAGTCCATGGAATATTGCTGCGGATTTTGATATTGACATGAGCCTTTCCGAAAAAGGGATTAAAGGGATGCTGGACGAATATGAATCTGATCATCATACAGGGATGGATACGGCAGCAATAGCAAAACAGATCAGAGAGTATACAAACGGATATCCTTTCCTTGTCAGCCGGATCTGTGAGCTGCTGGACAAGAATGTTACTGCACGCTTTGAAAGCATGTCAAAAGCATGGACGAGTATCGGAATAGATGAAGCTGTAAAGCTTATATTGTCTGAAAATAATACCCTGTTTCAGTCACTGACGAAGAACCTGAATAACCAGCCGCAGCTAAAGGCTTCCATCCGAAGTATGCTGATGGAAGGAACAAAAATAACATGGAATGCACAGCAGGACGCCATTGTGCAGCTGCAGATGTATGGATTGATCCGGAATGATCACAATACGGTCAAAGTTGCTAACCGTATCTTTGAAACAATGCTTTATAATCTGTTTTTATCTGACGAAGAACTGAAGATGAATTCTTTCTCACGGGAAGGTGAGCTGGCAAAGAGTATTTTTGTTGAAGACGGGAAGCTGAATATGCGGCTTGTTCTGGAGCGCTTTATTGATACCTATACGGAAATCTGTGGTCCGTTGACAGACAGATTCAGGGAAAGGGACGGAAGAGAACAGTTCTTACTGTATCTAAAGCCTATCATTAACGGAAACGGAAATTACTATATCGAAGCGCAGACCAGAGATCAGACCAGAACAGATGTGATCGTTGATTATCTCGGACAGCAGTATATCATAGAACTGAAAATCTGGAGAGGGGAGAGATACCATGCCGCAGGTGAGAAGCAGATCAGTGAGTATCTGGAATACTTCAGGCTTACCACGGGTTATATGCTCAGCTTCAATTTTAACAAGGAAAAGAATCTGGAGTAAAAAGGATTCAGATAGGGGACAAGGTGTTGTTTGAGGCGATTGTTTGAATCCCATGGCATGATGAGAAGGGAATCCTGTATCTTGGAATGGAAGAATTTCTTTCTGATGAGTCTAAGATGAATGAAGTAAAAAAAGATGAACAAAAATTTATATAAAATAATTCAAAAATCAACAGCACTATCCACAATTGCGGATAGTGCTGTCATTTTGGTAACTGTTTTTACAGCCCCAATAAAGATTTTGCTATCAGATGACAGAAAAAGCAGTCAACCAAATGTTAAATTCCGAAATCCCACAGGGCGGGAATCCCGCCCGTTGGGAAATTTCATCTATTGAAACTCTTTCTTAATCCGTAATATCATAAGTCGCAGCAACACCACTCATTCCGCCTACATATACGCTTACAATCACCTTTGAGTTCGTCGTATCCTTATTAAAGTACATCAGAACCTGACCGGTGGTAAGAGCTTCTAAAGCAGCCGCATCCGGTTCCACCTTTACTGAGCTCTGTACCAATGTATTAAGCACTCCTGTACCACCGTCTATTTTTACAGATTTAACGGAATTTTCCACTGCTGTAATCGTTGCATCATCGCCACTATCATAGTCTGAGTACGTTTTATTTGCACCTTTAATTGCACTCAGGATATCATCCGTCGCCGTATTTCCTGCTGTCGTACCGATGATTGCTGCATCCGTCTTATAGGCTGCAGTGGTTATTGCAGTTTCTGCATCAGTCTTCTGTGCTTCCACCGCCGTAGCCGTTGTACCTGTCAGTGCACCAGCCACTTCTGCTTCGAAAGCATTACCATTAAAGATTTTATAGTCATCATATGATTTCGATGTCTTCACTTCCTCCAGCACATCAGCCTTTGCCTTTGCTACCGTAACAACATCCGTATTTGTCTTCAC
>CADBMH010000288.1 GCA_902795705.1 uncultured Lachnospiraceae bacterium
GTCTGCAGTCTTAGAGCAGCTTCAGGGAATGAGCGTAGTAAAATCATTTAATCTAAGCGGCAGGGGGGATAAGGCACTTTCTGCTGCACTGGAATTTAACCGGAAAAGCAATACGGAGATGGAGGGATTTTTTGTTCCATATACCATAGCACAGTAGGCATTGCTTCAAATAGGAACCTTTGCACTGATTACGGAAAGTGTGCTGTTTTATCTGAATGGCTCACTGTCGCTTGTGTATGCCCTTATGATGATTGTCATGTCCTTTATGATATTTGCGCATATCAGTTCGACAGGAAGTGCCATGGCAATCGTAAGGCTTCTTACATCATCCATGGAGAAAGCGAATAAGCCGGAAACCATCGGGAGGATGGACGAGAACGGAACCGTATTTACATCCGGAAATCATGATGTGGAATTTAAGAAGGTATCTTTCTCTTATGAAAATAAAAAGGTTCTATCGGATGTTAGTTTTACGATTCCGGACCGTACCACGACAGCAATTGTAGGGCCTTCCGGTTCCGGGAAAACCACGATTTGTAATCTGGTTGCCAGATTCTGGGATGCAGATTCGGGAGAAGTAATCATTGGTGGGAAAAACATAAAGGATTATACGCTTGAATCCCTGATGGATCAGATCAGTATGGTTTTTCAGAATGTATATCTGTTTGCTGATACAATAGAGAACAATATCAAATTCGGATCTCCTGATGCCACGCATGAGGATGTGGTGCGGGCAGCAAAGGAAGCAGCGTGCGATGATTTTATTGAAGCACTTCCGGACGGATACAATACCATGGTGGGCGAAGGAGGAGCAAATCTTTCCGGTGGTGAAAAGCAGCGGCTCAGTATTGCAAGGGCAATTTTAAAGGATGCACCAATCATTATCCTTGATGAAGCGACTGCGAATGTAGATCCGGAAAATGAGGACAGACTGCAGACGGCTATCGAAAGACTTACAAAGAATAAAACGATTATTATGATTGCACACAGACTTAAGACGGTAAGAAATGCAGATCAGATTCTTGTTGTGGAAAACGGGAAAATTCTTGACAGGGGAAAACATGAAGAACTGATAGAAAAGGATGGTATCTACCGTAGATTTGTACTCGGAAGAGAGGAAGCAGCCGGGTGGAAAATTATGCAGTAAGGAGATTTTTTAAAATCTCCAGAAATTTTTCCGCTGCCCGTGGGAAAATCTGAGATTTTTTCCGGACATAGTACATATCCTGATTTTTCTTCTGCCATAATGGATGCAGAGAACGGAGAAAATAAGAAAAAAAGAACTTGACAAATAATAGAGAACGGTGTACTCTTATGTAAGTTAGAGAACACTGTTCTTTTTAGAGTGAGGTATTTTATGCCAAGAGATAAGACAGAAAGTCATATCCGGATTGTGGATGCGGCGAAAAGAGAATTTTTGGAATACGGATACAATGACGCGTCGCTCAGGAGGATTGCTGAAAATGCACAGATTCAGGTCAGCGGGCTGTATAAGCATTTTGCGAACAAGGAAGAGATGTTTGTTTCCCTTGTCAACCCGGCTGTGGAAGGATTTTATGAGCTGTACCATGAGATAGAGGGAGATTATTTTGGCGGTATTGAGGATACTGATGCAGGCGGAAGTCATATAGACCTAGTCAGCCAAAATGAAGCAGTACGGGCAATGGAATATATATATAACAACCTTGATGAGTTCAAACTTCTTGTCCTTAAGTCAGAGGGAACAAAGTATGAGGATTTCATACATGAGGTGGCAAGGTGCGAAGAGGAGGTGACTCTTCGTTATATGGAGGAACTGAGGAAGAAAGGATATTCTGTGAAAGAGATTGACCGGATGGAATTCCATTTGCTCACTACATCATATATCGAATCGTTTTTTCAGCCTCTCGCACATGGGCTGGACCGAAAGAAGGCTTTACATTACGCTACGACATTGGAAGAGTTCTATAAGCCGGCATGGAAGTCATGGTTTGGCATATAGTCCGGTTTTTTAGAAAATGTTTTAACAGAAACAGAGTGTTGCTTTACAAATCATGGCAATGGAATTGATATTTGTGAATGCCCCGCAGATGCGGGGCATATATAAGGGATGTAGGTTAGGTATAACTAACAAAAGGAAGTTGCGGATGTGGATGTCCGGGATGCACCGGAGGTTGTCTACATTCCGCTTCAAATAATAAAAAGATGGAGGAACAAACAAATGAAACTCAGTGAAATGCATGCAGGCCAGGAAGGGATGGTAAGTACCTTAAAAGGCGATGAACGTTTCCTAAACAGGATTACTTCAATCGGGCTGAATGAAGGTGTCGGATTCCGGATTATTAAAAATGACAGGAAAATGCCGGTGCTCATCTTCGTCCGTGATACCTTACTTGCCCTGAACAGAAGAGATTCTGAAAAGATTGAAGCTAAGGAGGTAGGAGCATGAATACAATTGCATTACTTGGACAGCCAAATTCCGGGAAATCAACGATATTTAACCAACTGACCGGGGCCAGACAGCATGTGGGGAACTGGCCGGGAAAAACGGTTGAGAAGAGGGATGGAACTTTTACATATGACAATACAAAATATACCTTGGTAGATTTGCCGGGAAGCTATGGATTATCCGGAAATTCAGATGAAGAGGTGATCACAGAGGAATTTATTAAGGGCGGAAGAGCCGATCTTATCTGTGTTCTTGTAGATTCTTCGCAGCTGGAGAGGAGCATGTATATGCTTGCGGACTTCGCTTCCATGGATGTTCCGGCGATTCTCATTCTCAACATGATGGATGTTGCGAAAGGGCAGGGGAAAGAGATTAATGCTGCTCTTTTGTCCGAAAGGCTCGGAATTCCGGTTCTTCCTTTTACAGCGGCAGAAGGAAAGGGATATGGAGAACTGAAAAGCCTGATGGAAGAGGAGATGAAGAATCCGCACAAGCTAAAAACTTCCCCGGATATTCCAGATGATGCTTCTGGAACAGAGATGTCAGGCGGGAAGACACTTAACGAAGGAAAGGCAAAATACGCGTGGATCAGTACGCTTTTAGATGGTGTAACAAATACAGCGCAAACAGAATATAAGATTTCTAAGCTTGATTCGTTTTTGTTTCGCCCGGTGCTCGGAAAGGTGGTTACGGTGGGTATCATTTTGGTGGGATTTCTTATGGCAATGCTTATCATGTCGCCCTTCATGGGTGTGGCGGGCATGCTTCCGGGGCTTCTTGGTGGACCGATCGCAGATTTTCTTACCAAAATTAAGGTACACCCGTGGCTGGTTTCGGTATTTTCACTCATCATACCGAATACACTCTTTTTTTGTATATCTATGGCATCTTTTGTCTTTGGTGTAAACATTGTTTTTGGCTTTCTGGAGGAAATCGGTTTCCTTGCGAGGGCTGCCTACCAGTTTGACAGCGCACTTTCAAAATTGGGACTGCAGGGAAAGGCTATTGCACCAATCCTTATGGGGATGGGCTGCACCATAGGCGGAGCCAGTGGTACGAGAGTTATGGACAGCTGGGGACAGAAAATGCTTACCATGATGGTGGTATGGGCGGTTCCGTGTGCATCGATCTGGAGTATCATTCCGGTTATATCGGGGATGTTCTTTCCGATAGGGGGAACACTTCTTTTATGTGTAGGAATCATCGCATATATTTTTGTTCTGATGTTTATTGTATCCAAGGTATTCGGCAGGAGCCTTGTATCAGAAGATGCAAGAACCGGAATGATCATGGAGCTTCCTCCATATCATAAGCCACATTGGAAGTATATCATTAAAGAAGCATGGCTCAAATGCTTTGATATGTTCAAACGTGCTTTAACAACGGTAACACTTGTATCTGTTATTTTCTGGGCGTTCTCTTACAGTCCGTCCGGAAATGTGGAAAGCAGTCTTCTTTATAAGGTCGGGACAGCGATTGAACCGGTGACGAAATTCTTCGGTATGGGATGGCAGACATTTATGGCATTTATCAGTGCTGCATTTGCAAAAGAAGCGGTGCTTGGTACATTGAATGCTGTTTTTGCGGGACAGAGCAATGTGGCAGATGTTGCTTTTAATGCAAATGCAAGCGGGGTGGATGCCACAGCACTTTCACAGGTCATGACGCAGACAATTTCAGGAGCAGAGGCTCTGGCGTTCATATTTGCCTGCACGTTCAGTGTGCCGTGCCTGATGGCACTTTCCACGACATATAAGGAATCACATTCACTAAAATGGACGGTAAAGACGGCCGGATTTTACATAGGGGCGGCTCTGATCCTGTCGTGTATTGTATATCATATCGCATTACTGTTTATCGGCTGATGAACACTGACCGGAAAGGAGAACATCAAAAGTGAACAAGACAAAAAATAATGACCATATGAGGATAATCGGGCAGTATGCGGGAGGGCATAAAAAGCTCATACTGCTTGGAAGATTTCTAGCAGGAATCAGTGCCGTGATCACACTGATTCCCTACTATCTTCTCTGGAAGATCATAAAGATTGCGACAGAGGGAACGAATCTGCAGGAGATTGAGCCGATTGCATGGGAGGCGGTAGGACTTACTGTCCTGTCTCTGCTTGTTTATATTGCGGCACTTTTTTGTACCCATATCGCTGCCTTCAGGGTACAGGCAAATATGCGGAGTGGGCTGATGAGAAGGATTCTCACGCTTCCGCTTGGCGTGTTTGACGACGAAGGAACCGGAAGGATCCGGCGCATCGTTAATGATTCAACTGCCGCGACGGAGACTTTTATTGCGCACAATCTTCCCGATAAAACGGTTGCAGCCGTAACACCTGTCGGACTTCTTGTGCTGATCTTCGCCTTTAACTGGAAAATCGGGCTGATCTGCATGATACCTGCGGTAATCGGTTTCCTGTGCATGATGACCATGATGGGAAAAGGAATGCAGGAGAAGATGGCGGAATATCAGGGGGCGCTGGAGACGATGAGCAGTGAAGCAACGGAGTATGTACGCGGTATCCCTGTAGTCAAGACCTTCGGGCAGACGGTGCATTCTTTTACCAGATTTAAGAAGACGATTGATGATTTCGGGAAGTGGGCTACAGATTATACGATCATGCTAAGAAAGCCTATGATCGGTTTTATGACATGCATTAATGCGATTTTTCTGTTTATTGTTCTTTCCGCATATCTTTTCATCGGAAGCGGTGTCACGCCTCAGGCGGTGGATATCCTGAATATCATGTATTACATCATAGTTACACCGCTGATAACGGTTGCCCTTACAAAGGTAGCATACTCGGGCGAAGCGGAGATGACGCTGATCGATGCACTTGACAGGGTGAAATCCGTGATGGATATCGAACCACTTTCCGACGGTGAAGGAGATAAGGAACCACAGGGAAACAGCCTGGAATTAAAGGATGTAACCTACCGGTACAAGGATGGAGCCTCGGATGCGGTAAAGAATGTAAGTGCAAGAATAGAGCAGGGTGAGCATGTAGCATTTGTGGGACCTTCGGGTTCCGGAAAGACTACGATCTGCGAGCTGATTGCAAGATTCTTTGATGTGGACTCGGGAGAAATCCTGATTGGCGGTGTAAATGTACAAGAAATACCACAGAAAAAGCTTATGGAATATATATCCTTTGTATTTCAGGACAGCAGACTCCTAAAAACATCTATTTTTGAAAATGTGCGTCTTTCCAGACCGGATGCTTCAGAAGCCGAGGTGATGGAAGCATTGAAAAAAGCGCAGTGTATGGATATCATTGAAAAACTACCGGGAGGCATACATACTGTGATCGGAGAAAAGGGGATTTACCTTTCGGGAGGTGAAAGGCAGCGTATTGCCATCGCAAGGGCAATTCTTAAAGATGCTCCGATCCTGATACTGGATGAGGCTACTGCGTTTGCGGATCCGGATAATGAGGCGAGGGTTCAGGCTGCTTTTGAAGAAATGACCAAAGGAAAAACGATGATCATGATCGCGCACAGACTAAGTACCGTAACGAATGCGGACAGGATTTTTGTGATGGAACACGGAGGTATCACAGAGCAGGGAAGACATGAAGAGCTGATGGCATTAAACGGTCTGTATAGGCGTCTGTATGACGAATATACAAGGTCTGTCGAATGGAAGGTAGGTGCATGACGATGATACAGAGATTACAACACAAATATGCTCTTTCCTATCAGGGGGCAGTGGATATGGTGAAGGCATGCATCAGTGTTACGATAACCAACATATGTATGATGCTTCCTGCGGGGATTCTTTATCTTTTGATAAGCGATCTCCTCGCAGACGGTCTTAAGAAGGAACGGATATGGATTTATGCAGCGGGTTCTGCAGGGATCCTTATTCTCATAGCGATTACGAATTATATCCAGTATAACGCAACCTTTCTTTCTACCTATAAGGAGAGCGGGGTGCGGCGTACCTCTCTTGCGGAGACGCTCAGAAAGCTTCCGCTGTCTTATTTTGGAAAAAAGAATATTGCCGACCTTACCACAAACATCATGGGGGACTGTGCACAGATTGAGACCGCGTCAAGCCATTGGATTCCGGAGCTGATCGGTGCAGTGATATCCACAAGTCTGGTGGGAATCAGTTTGTTTTTCTTCTTTGACTGGAGGATGGTTCTGGCAAGCTTTTGGGTGATTCCGGTGGCATTTGTCATCATCATTACCTGCTCCGGTATGGAAAAGAGAGCCGTAAAGAAGCTGTCCGGCGTAAAGCTGGAGCTTGCCGACGGCGTGCAGGAATGCCTGGAATCCATAAGGGATCTTCGTGCGAATAACGCAGAGCAAAGGTACATGGATGGACTGGAAAATAAGATTAGAAACGTGGAGAAACAGGCACTTCTTACGGAACTGAACATGGCTGTCTATGTGAATCTGGCTGCAATCATCCTTAAAATCGGAATCGGAACCACGGCACTTGTCGGCGGAACGCTTTTTGCAAACGGTGAGATCACGTTGCTTACATTCTTTATGTTTTTAATGTTAGTGTCAAGGCTTTATGATCCGATGCAGATCACGCTGCAGAATTTTGCGGCGATCATCGCCTGCGGCGTACAGTGCGAGAGGCTTGATGAGGTAATGTCGCATGAAACGCAGACA
>CADBMH010000289.1 GCA_902795705.1 uncultured Lachnospiraceae bacterium
GAAGCTTCCCGTCTCCTCCGCAAGAAGAGCGATCCGGATCTGAACAGGAAAGCAGGTATGATTTTTCCTATAGATCATCGTTTCATAATACCCGTCAAAAGTTTCCTCCGGAAATGCGATCCGATAATCCTCTAATTTCACGATCAATCTGAAAATCTGCTGAAGATTCATGGAATCTCCCGGCTCAAATCCCAATTGCTTATACACATTTTTATTACATTCTTCTACTTTCCCATCTTCAGCAAAATAAAAAATCAGATCCTGTGTACCCTCGAACAGGAATTCATATCTTTTCCATTTTTGAATATCTTCATGAATACCATTTGCCATGCTGTTACCTCCCGGGAAACATAAATTTACTCACAAGCTCTCATCTGTCATATACACAAACTATGCATTTGCCCCACAACATTTTTTATACTTTTTCCCGGAACCGCAAGGACACGGATCATTTCTTCCCACCTTTTTTCCTTTTACAATCGTCCCCGATTTTCTCTGCTTCAAATAAATCTCTTTTCTTTTTTCCTTCGATAACAGATTCTCCCATGCGGGCAGATTATAAAGCCAGTCTGCCTGCGCTTCAACCATATGATAATATAATTTTTCAATGTCCAGATCAATCGTTACTACGGTATCTTCTTCCATCTCTTCAATCGGATTCGGTGTTTTCAGACTTTCATTCACACCATCCAAAAAGCCTGCCATATGATTCGTATCCATCTTGTATTTCTCAGCTAATTCTTTTACCGTGCCGGTAACTACTTCATCCGGATTTTTTAAAAGTTCTTCATATACCCCTTTCTCCCAGGCAAAGTATTTATCCCAGATTGCCTTTCCCTCTCTCGAATCAAAATCCTCAAGATAGGCATATTCACGCCACTGCTGTAATAATCCCATAACATCCTCCATGCTTTTTCTTTATTTATCTGACACAACCCGCAGTCATCTTATTATTTTATCATTTTTTCCTCTAAAAATCAATATTTACCAGGCTACTATTCTTCAGCCTCCACAGCAGCCAGTGCCGCCGCTGCGACCTTATCCATATCATAGTAACGATAATCTCCCAGCCTTCCTCCGAAAATCACATGTTCCTCTTTCCCTGCAAGCTCCCGGTACTTTGCGGCAAGCTCCTCATTTTTTGGATCATTCACCGGATAGTATGGTTCCTCTCCCTGCTTCCACTCGCTCGGATATTCCCGTGAGATTACAGTCACAGATTCCGTTCCAAATTCAAAATGCTTATGTTCAATAATTCGTGTATACGGAATTTCCCTCTCCGTATAATTCACAACGGCATTCCCCTGGTAATTGTCCATCTGCAGAGTTTCATGCTCAAAACGCACCATACGATACTCCAGAACACCAAGCCGATAATCAAAATATCGGTCTAACATCCCGGTATATACTGTTTTTTCTGCAATATCCGGATTTTCTTTCCGAAAATCAAAATAATCCGTATTCAGACGAATTTCCGACCCCTCTAACATTTTCTCCACAATTTTAGTATAGCCCCCGATCGGGATCCCCTGATAACGATCATTAAAATAATTATTATCAAAGGTAAAGCGGAGCGGAAGTCTTTTGATGATAAATGCCGGAAGCTCCTTACAATCCCTGCCCCACTGCTTTTCCGTATAGCCCTTGATCAGCTTTTCATAAACGTCAGTTCCAACAAGGGATAATGCCTGCTCTTCCAGGTTTTTCGGCTCTGTAATATGAAGTCCCGCAATCTGGTCATCAATAATTTTTTTCGCCTCCTGCGGCGTTTTAATTCCCCACATTTTACTAAATGTGTTCATATTAAACGGAAGATTATAAAGCTCATCCTTATAAACAGCCACAGGCGAATTGATATAATGATTGAATTCCGCAAACCGGTTCATATATTCCCAGATTTTTTTATCCGAAGTATGAAAAATATGCGCTCCATATTTGTGGACATTGATTCCCTCCACATTCTGACAATAGATATTTCCGGCAATATGATCTCTTTTATCAATTACAAGACATTTCTTTCCCTTTTCTGTCATTTCATGTGCAAAAACCGCACCATATAAGCCCGCACCCACAATCAAATAATCGTATTTCATTACTTCAATGCCTCCCTGATTGTTGTCAAAAGCTTCTCCCTGTCAGGCGGCTTCAAAATATATCCTGCCGGTACCGATTTCAGAACAGCATAGATTTGGCTGCGCTCGTCCACGTTTGTCAGGAAAATAACCGGCAGATCCTTTGAAAACTCATCTGCCATGATCGCATCATAGGTTTCTTTTCCGTCCATCCCGGGCATTTCATAATCTAAAAGGATCAGATCCGGCTGCTTTGTATAGATCATCTTAAGTCCCATCTCACCGGAGGTTGCAATAAACACCTCATAAAAATCCTGTAAAATCCCTTTGATGCTTCGCAGTAAAATCGGACTGTCATCAATGATCAAAATACGCTTTTTGGTGAATTTCATATCCGAAAAAGATGTCGGCTCTGCAATAGACAACATCTCATAACACTTGCTGAGAATATCATTTTTCACTACCGGCCGGAACATCTTGTCAAACTGTTCACTCTCGCAGTACTCCTTACACAGCTGCCAGTCGTCCTTTGTCGTGATCACTAAAACCGGAAGCTTCTTTAGCTGCTTTTTATTCTGCTTCGTGAACCACTCAAAAATTGCCCGGTCTGCATCAGCCTTCCCGATCTGGCAGACGATTGCCAGATCCGGCTTTGTAATCTTCACCATCCCCTGGATCGACTCCAGCTCCGGCGAACAGAGCTGTACCTGAAAATCATCCCGAATACATTCATTCAGACTTCGGACAATATCACTGAGTTCACCAATCAATAATACCTTTCGCATTATAACTCTCCTTTCCCATATCCCTTTCATAATGTTACTATAAAAGCAACACTGTAATGTATATATTAATTACCATTTTTTAACAATTCCATAAGTCTGTCCGACAAAGCGACTGTCTTCTCCACATCAATTGCCGCAACAGAAAGAGCAAGCTGCTCCACAATTCGTTCCTGTTCCTCCGTATACTGATAGGTCTGCAATTCCTTTACCGCCCCATCTGCGGTATCAATATCCATATCCGTAAGCGAAGATTTCAAAAGATTTAAATAGACAGACAGAACCGAATACTCCGGAGTCCTCTTTTTTGTCTCCTGTTCCGGAAACAGTACACTTAAACTTCCCTTAAGCTGCCGCCATTCCTTTAAAAAGTCGGGCATAAGGTTATAGATCAATGTCTCATTTCCTTCTGCCGCAGCAAATTCAAGAACTCTGGCAAGCCCCGAAAGAGGCATGGCCCCAATGAGCGCCGCCGAGCTCTTCATAGAATGGACCTTTACACGAAAATCCGCAAGAGCTCCTTCCTTTCCATCAGAAATCTCCTGAAAGTATTTTTCCAGCTCTTTCGCCTCTGGCTCCGCCAAAGAATAAAAATCCTCCACAGTCTCCATTAACACCCGTTCACTTTTCATTTTATGCAGAGCATATCCCCACTCGACACCGGGGATTTCCGGCAAAGAAAAATCCTGTTCCTCGATTTCCTCCGCCGTCTGCCCGGTTTCCTCTTCCTCTATATAGATGATTTTCTCCTCCGGCAGCTCCGTCACTAACATCTTTTCTAACCGGTCCGTGTCAATCGGCTTGGAAAGATAATCATGAAATCCCTCGGACATGTATATTTCCTTGGCGCCCACTACGGCATTTGCAGTCAGGGCAATGACAGGAGTATCCTTACAAAGAGAGTGCTCCAGCTGCTTCATCCGGCGCAGTGTCTCGATTCCATCCATCTTCGGCATCATATGGTCTAAGAAGATCAGATCATAATGCTTCTCCTGCACCATTTCCAAACAATCTTCTCCACTTTCGGCATCATCAATCCTCATCCGCATTCCCTTTAAAAGATTTCTGAAAACCTTGCGGTTGACATAATTATCATCCACGACTAATATATCGGCATCGGGCGCTTCAAATGCTACCCGGTAGAAATAATTTTGAATATTGTTCTTAATGCGCTCCTCCAGATTTCCAATCGGTGCATCATCCCAAATCTCCTGCTCCAGATCAAAGAAAAACTCTGAGCCCTTGCCGTACTCACTGTCAAGCTGCAGGGAACTGTTCATCATATGAAGAATCTGAGTTGTAATGCTCATACCAAGCCCCGTTCCCTCGATGTAACGGTTCTCATCCTCTTCGATTCTTTCAAACTCTGCAAACAGCTTGCCAATATCTTCTTTCTTAATCCCTACGCCCGTATCCCGTACTGAAAAATGTACCCATATCCTTTTCTTCTTTTGCCCGTCTTCTACAAAATCTTCCCGGCGCTTTTCCCAGATCAAAAGGGTAACGCTTCCCTCTTTCGTGTATTTTACCGCATTATTTAATAAATTGACAAGTACCTGTCTGATCCGGACATCATCTCCGTAAAGTCCGGACGGAATATTTTCATCTAATCTTAAATTTAACTTGAGATTCTTATTAGCAGCCTTTACGGAAATCATATTGATCACATCATGGACCAAGCTGCTGAAATCATATTTAGTCGGAATGATCTCCATCTTGCCGGATTCAATCTTGGAAAGATCGAGAATATCATTTACCAATGACAAAAGCGTTTTTCCGGCATTTTGAATATCTAACGCATACTCCTTGATCGCCGGTTCTGTGCTTTCCCTTAAAATAACAGCATCTAAACCTAAGACTACATTGATCGGTGTCCGGATTTCATGTGACATATTTGCAAGGAAACGCCCCTTTGATTCATTGGCAACAACAGCCTGCGTCCGGTCCTCCTCTAGGGAACGCAGATCTCTGATCGTGCTGATCACAGCAAAGATCAAAAGCCACAAAAGTCCGATTGCCAGATATACCCCGCTAAACAGCGTCGTGCGTCTGAAATAGACAACAATCTGTATGATCGCACTGATAAAAGCGCCCAAAAGCCCGATCGCAACATAAAAATATTCCCCGATCCGTTTATGAACAATATCTGCCACAATCCCCACGACCATGACAAGGATCATCAAAACACATACACAGGTCATATATGTAATCGTCTGTGTATAATCCACAATGTGGCAAACATGCAGAACCGTACAGACTACAAAATCAATCGTTGCCAAAATCTGTGCGCCCCGGTATAAAAGCCTGTAACGGTTTTTCTGTACTTCGTTCATATAAATCAAATACGGAATCGGCAACAACATGATCGCGCAGAACGGAATATCATTGATTACGGAAAGATTCGGTGAAAAAAGCTGCCTGAAAACAGAATTTGACAACAGCCAGATTCCCGCGATAAACACTGCCAGTCCCAGATAAGCAAGCGCTGAATTGTTCTGATACCGGATACGAAGCGTTAGGATCAGGCTTCCGATAATCGTAATAATACTTAACGCAATCAATAGCATTGCCACTAAAAGCTCGGCTCCATACTTGGAAAAATAAAACTCCCAAATATCCATCATTCCGCCAATATATACCGTATAAAAAATACCGCTGTATGATGAATCTGCCCTGGTATCTATTTCCAACAGCTTTCCGGCATCACTGTCCTGAAGCTTCAGAAAAATATAAGCAACAGCGCTGTCCCTTCCGAACAGCCTCGTCTTTTTCGTCGAATACTCTTGTCTGAGTTCTCCGTCCACGTAAAACTTTAAATCCTGTTTCGCACTCCGATAGCACAGATAACTGTCATCTTCGATTTTTGCGGGTAATACAGTCTGAAGCTTAAGAACCTCACCCCGACGGGCTTTGCATTTTGTCGGCAGTTTAATCTTCTCAATCCGTCCGCTTTCATGAACGCAATTCCACTCACCGGTATAAACTTGAAAATTATCAGAATCTCCCCAGTCGTCTGCCGGCAGCAAAAGCTCCCCTAAAGCGAAATATCCTAACACTACAGCCAGAAAAAAGATGAAAATCCCATTCAACAGTCTTTTCTTTGTTTTCTCACTCATCATCTACTCCATTTTCTGTCTCAAAACATTACTTTTTAAGTCTTTGTTTTCATTCAAAGTCCCAGTCTTTTTTATTATATCATAATTTGCGCATAAAATCAGCTTTTTTTTCGCATAATATAGAAAAAGCAAGGAGGTATCGTATGAAACGAGAGTTGTCCGATGATTTGGATTTTTTAAAACAATTAAATGAAGCAGAGCGGGATCGCTTTTTTAATATGTCTGAGGAAGAGCAGGAGAGCGCAGTCAGAGAAAATATGATTGCAAAACAGGAGGAACGCTTTCGCAGGAATAACGCCGGCTATAGCCAGCTCTGTGACAGACTCTCCTCCGAGTCCTTCCAGGGCTGAAGGCCATAGCAGGTACGTCCTCAGTGTAAAAAGATGTTTATTCCGGAAGCCGAAAATTTTGTGCTTCCGGAGCAAACATCTTTTTGTTTTCACTCTATAAACTCTGTTACATATGTTCGGTAATGCAGTGGCATATGGTTTCTCTGCAGCTTTTCATTCTTCCGTTCTTCAATCGCGATTGCATGAAAGAAGGTCTTCCAGAGAGCCACATAGTCTTCTTCCTTTTCACTTAATGCTTCCAGTCTCTCTGCCTCCTCCGTCGTCAAAAGTCTGATTTCCAGCTCATCCTCTGCAGTGTGAAAACCAGCCTCTAAATGATGCTTATCATAAATGATAAACCATTCGCCGGGAAACCGATCCCTGAAATGCTCCATCACCATCGGAAGCACCCGATGTGTCGGTTCAAAGGTTGCTAACATCAGCCGCGGCTCCCTGCTTACCTCTTTAAACCGCATAAATTCTCTCGAATAATGTGACTCATTCCCGACTGCGCGCTTTAGTTCAAATACCCGTTTCACCGATAGAATACTAAAAGCATCACAAACCCTATCTCCCATTGAAAAACCATGAACTAAAAATTGATAAAGCGCATCGCCTCTGTCCGGTGCATCGGCTGCAGCGGCATACATTAAATAAGTATATGCCCTTGCAGATATTTTCTCATATACTGCCCGTATGACCTTTTCTGCCTTTTCCTGTTCCGTTTCCACATCTATATATTCCGCAAAAAGAGAAAGATTTGCAGGCGAATCCATCCGGATCGGCTCAATCCGGATATAATCATGTCCATACCCCGAAATTCCGGCTTCATAGATAGCGCTCAATATCCCATCGACAGTATCCTCACAACGATAGATCTGAACCGTTCTTTCTATGTCCATATCACCGGTCCTCCTTCCCATGCTTTGTCCGACAATCCGGACACAAAGGCTGATACTTGAATATCTTCGCTAATCCTGTACTTTCCGGATATTCCACATTATGAAAAAGCCCTCATATCCCCATTGTCATCAAAAAGCGACAACTGCTTATAGGTCACCTTTTCACCGAAGCCCTTCATCACATCCCTGTCATTTTCTAAAAGATTTCTCGTAATATAATCCTCATCAATCTTTAAAAACGAATACATCATCTTTCCATGACAGGTAATGAAATAAACTGCCCGCTTCATTACCACGCCCATTGCTTTTAAGCTTTGGTAGTCAAGCATTCCTGTTCTTCTGGCTTTGACGATTCTGGATGCGGATTTCGTACCGATCCCCGGCACCTTGAGAAGTGTCTGATAATCTGCCTTTGTCACCTCCACCGGAAATTGCTCCAAGTGTCCGAGCGCCCAGTCACATTTCGGATCCAGATAGGTATTAAAAAACGGTCTGCTCTCCGATAATAAATCTGCTGCCCGAAAACCATAATACCGTAAAAGAAAATCTGCCTGATACAGACGATGCTCTCTTCTGAGAGGAGGCTGGCCGTCAACAGCAGGCAGCGTACTATCCTGATTCACATTGATAAATGCAGAATAGAAAACTCTTTTCAGATCAAAATTCTGATATAACGCCTCTGTCACTGCCATGATCTCATAATCACTCTCGCCGGTTGCCCCGATGATCATCTGTGTACTTTGACCGCTTGGTACAAAGCCGCGGCTGATATCTCTTTTTTTGATACGGGTAAGTGCTGTCCCATTCACTCCCGTAAAAGCAGCCTTCTGTCTTTCCGGAGATTTTTCTTCGCTTGTCCCCTTATTTATGACTTTCTTCCTATCTTTATCTTTTTCTCTTAGAAGCTTTTCCTTTTCCGTATCTCCGGGCAAAGCTCTTCCTAAACGCTTCTGTGTATACCAATATGCGCTCTGATTCCCACCCTTCATTCCAAGGAGCTCTCTGCTTTCTCTTACTCCGTTTTGGATCTGCTGCATCGGTGTCAGGATCGTCTCCCGCGTTTTATTCGGCGCAAGCTCGCGAAGCCCTTTCGCCGTCGGAAATTCCAAGTTCACGCTCATACGATCCGCATACCACCCTGCCTCCTCTACAAGCTCCGGCGAGGTTCCCGGTATTGCCTTGCAATGAATATAGCCATTAAACCGGTAAATCGTCCGCAGCGCATGAAGCGTCTGACAGATCAGCTCCATGGTATGATCCGGTGATTCTACAATCCCGGAGCTCAAAAATAGTCCTTCTATATAATTACGCCGGTAAAATTCCATCGTCAGGGTACATACCTCTTCCGGCGTAAAGGTAGCACGCGGAATATCATTGCTGCATCGATTCACACAATACTTACAATTATAAATACATTCGTTCGTAAATAATATCTTTAAAAGGGAAATACATCTCCCATCTGCCGAAAAGCTATGACAGATTCCACTCGCCGATGTATTGCCGATTTCCCCTTTTCTCCCCTTTCTCGATACTCCGCTGGAGGTACAGGCCACATCATATTTCGCCCCATCCGCCAGAATCGCGAGTTTTTCCTGTAATGTAGCATTTTCTTTAAAAATCATGCCCTTCCTCCTTTCGAATATGTGTTCGAATACATTTTACCATATTCCTCCGGCTCCGTCAAATTGAACAAAAGAGTATACAAACCACCCAAAAATATGTTATACTAATAAAGATTGCGATATGATTCAGCAATTCATATTACGGGACTCCCCAAAGACCGTAGGGGGTGCTCCAGAAAGGATTCACCGCTATGAAACACATTGTCATTGATTTGGAAATGAATAAAATAGCGAAACAGTTCCGCGGAAATTATAAGCTTTCCAGTGAGATCATAGAAATCGGTGCTGTCCGTATGGACGAGACATTTCAAGTAATTGACACCTATCAGACCTATGTTTCTCCTGATTTTGGTGCCATGGACCCCAGGATTATTGAATTGACCGGAATCACCGATGCAAAGCTTGTCGGTGCTCCAAAGTTTTCCGCAGCTATGGACGCATTTGCGAGGTGGATCGGCATGGAGCCGGCACAGTTTTATTCCTGGAGCATGTCCGATATCCGACAATTCCAGACAGAAGCGGACTTTAAGGAGTATGGCGGAAAGATCATCCGGAAAATGGAAAATAACTGGAACGACTTTCAGGAGGAATACAGTAAGCTGCTTGGTATTGAAAAAAAGATAAAATTAAAACAGGCGGTTTCTGCGGCAGACTATGAATTTACCGGGGCAGCACACACCGCACTCGCTGATGCTGTAAACACTGCAGAAATCCTTAAGCTTTCGAAAAATCCAGAGGAATTTGAGCAGGTAATGAAGCCGGTGCTTGACCTGTTCCGCATCGATCATAAAGACAATACTTTATTAAATATGTGTCCTGATTTCTTTGCCTCTCTGACCGGCGAAGAATATGAGGATACTTCAAAAGACTCAACTAAGAAAAAGAAAAAACGAAAATAAAGGCTGCAAAGTTATGACTAAACTTTACAGCTTTTTCTTTTATCGAAATTTTTTCTAAAACCATGCACCTAATCCTGCTGCCCATTCGTTATATCTTTTATAATAAGCGAATTTAGAACGACCAGAAACAACGTAACACGGAAGCAGCCGGAAAGGGTTACCGTTCACGGATGTGTGAAGTGCAGCCAGAAAGGACAGAAGCTGTGAAGATTAAGGAAAAAGACAAACTTTCAGAAAATCTGGCCAGATATAAACTGGAACAGATTTACCGGATACACGGCAGAAAAATGTACCAGATTGCCATGAGTATCCTTCATCACCACGAGGACGCTGAGGATGCCGTGCAAAACTGCTTTCTTTCTCTCGGAACACACATGGAATGTCTCGGCGAGCCTGCAGACTACCGGACAACTGCCTATGTCTGTACCGTTACAAAGCATGCAGCCATTGACATTTACCGCCGGAAAAAGCTCGGAACCCTATCCTATGAGGAACTGATCATGGAGCCGGAGGATTCTTTTGACCTCGAAAAAACAGTTTCCGAAAAGGAAGAAATCCGCAGGATCATCCGGGCAATTACGGAACTGAATCCCATATATAGAGAAGTTCTTTCCTTATATTATTTAAACGAGCTTTCACCAAGAGAAATTGCAAAGCTTCTGCATCTTCCATATAATACTGTCCATTCAAAGCTTCAGCGCGGCAAACGGATCCTGCTTCAAAGTCTGGAGAAAGAAGAATAATCCGTGTGATCGCAGTATAACGGTTCCGGTTAGAAGGAGGTTATCATGAAACGATTTTATTTTGGAAAAGATAAAAAATTGAAAAAAGCTTTTGAGACATATGAAAATGCAGAAACTGCAATGCAGCAAAAAGGTGTCTCTGCAAACGATACCAGCTCTTATGTGAATGAGTACGAAGAGAATCCCGCAGAAGAGAAAATTTATCAGTTCATAAAAAAGATGCCTATTAATAATCCGCGGAAAAAGGCCAGAAGAATTTGTATTACCATCTTCTCCGCAGCTGCTCTCTGCATTTTGGCAGTTTGTTTGCGATTTTATTTTAGTGATGCGCCAAAACGCTATACGAAAGTTCTTGCCGACATCTACAAAAGCTCCGGAACACGCATGCCTGCACCGGAAAGCCTGCAGTTAGATGACCACAGTCTCTATCACTATCACTACCTGACCGAAGAGGAAAAAGAAACCTTAGAGGGAAAGGGGGAAAGCTTTGAGGAAGAAGATTTGAAGGGGCGTAATCTGATCGACGAAAATGAATTTATTGCAGACAGCCTGCAGGCATATCTTCCGTTTGACCGCAAAACAAGGGAATATATTCTTGTCAACGATGGTCACTGGGCACTCGGCAGATTTTCCGGTTATGAGATGAATGGCGAAGCCGGCAAAGAGGCTTCCGATCCCGAAAATGCTCATGAAATGTTAAAAAATATTTTTGGAATCACCTCTGCAGAGGATATAAAATCCGTTAAATTGGAACGAACCACGGCAAAAAGCCGGCAGGAACCGGAAAAACGCGTAGCACTCTGGACCGGAAAAAATTCCATGGAATGGTTCTATGCCTTCTTTTCGAAAAAGCTTATGGTACTAAAAGGGGATACCTACCATCTTGATGAAGAAATCATCAAAAAACTCCGGCCGGTTTCCGGCGAAGAAATGCTGGACGAAAAAGAGGATATTCTGACAGATGACGGAAACAGTATTTGGGGATTTGCTGAGCAGATAGCAAAAAGACCGGAATCAACTTACTATCTGGCAATCGAGAACCGCCTCGGTGAAACACTCCTCTTAGGCATTATCCCGGATGGAGAAAAGACAGAGGTGTGGATAGAACCGATTGCGAACGACTACGGCTATGAAAGCGGCGAAAGAAACTTTGAATACGGAAATGAAACAGACTATTTGCAAATGTGTTGGAGTCTCGAAGCAATAGCCGGAACGCCGGAACAGATTTTACTAAACGAAGCAGAACAAAAAGAACTGTCACAGGTTCTGAACCGTGTCATGGATGAGTAAACATGTAACTTATAACAGCATAGGAGCAGGCGAATTTTAAGCCTGCTCCTCCTCATTTTCCAACGCTTTAATACACCGCCCTTCCAACCGGCTACTGATAAATTTATTGCATAAATGTGCAATGACTGCTACCACAGGCACGCCCATGAACATTCCGATCACACCAAAGTAGGCACCGCCCACGGTGACGCCAAAAATTACCCAGATCGGGCTCAAGCCCGTAGACTGCCCTAACAGTCTCGGTCCCAAAATGATCCCGTCAAACTGCTGCAGAACCAGGATCATAATCGCAAAAACAAGTGCCAACTCCCAGTCCGTACACAAAAAGATCAATACTCCCGGCACTGCGCCGATAAACGGTCCAAAGTACGGAATCATATTCGTAATTCCGACGATCACGCTTAAAAGCACCGCATACGGCAGTCTTAAAATCGACATCAAAATAAAGCATAATATCCCAATGATCAGAGAGTCAATGGATTTACTGATCAAAAATGCCGAAAAAATATCATTGCATTCTTTCCCGGTTTCACAGACTGCCTCGCCCTTTTCCTCGGAAAACAGTGCAAAAACCAGTCGTTTCCCCTGATAAATAAACTTATGTTTGCTGTAGATCATATAGATTGATATAAAAATAGCTAAAATAAGATTAATGAGCATTTTTATCAAAGAAACCGACCAGGAATAAATAAAACTCAAAAGACTGCTCATCACATCCGTACCATATCCCGCCAGATCCGGAATCGACTTTGTCATCTGCTCGTTGAGCTGTTTCGCATTAATATCCGGGAAATATTTTGCCAGACGATCCACCTGTGCTATAATCAGCCTGTACATTTCAGGAATGCGCCTCGTCAGCTCCCTGATACTCTGTACCACCTCCGGTACGACAAAGACAAACGCCACAGTAATAAACCCGAGTACCAGTACATAGGAAATAATGATTGCAATGATCTTACTGACAACCGGATATTTTCCTTTCATGATATGAGGTCCCATCCCCTTATCCAACAGCTCAACAAGCGGACTTAAGAAATAGGCGATTAAAAGTCCGATCAAAAAAGGCGATAAAACTCCCACCATATGTCCGATAAACTTAAATGTTCCCTTTAAATTTGACACCAGAATATAAATTAAAATCGCAGCCACGATCACAAATATTGCATACCGGCAAATCGACATATACCTTTCATTCAGATGAAACCATTCGATCCGTCTTCCTGTTTTCTCCCTTTTACTCTCTTTTTTCTCCTGTTTGGGAGATGAATTTCCTTGTATTTTTTCTTCTTGTTCCATTGATTTACTCATTCAAACTCTCCTTATCCATACCGGTACGAAATATATCATGTTTGCAAAATACCGAAATATCCACCTTTATCATTGTATATCGGTAATCCTGCTTTTTCAAGTCCGTTCAGGCAAATTCTTCTTGCAGACATATTTCCCTCTGAAAACATACCACGACACTCCTCTTGCGCTTCAATAAAATTTTTTTTATACTATAGTTATCAAATTTGGGAAAAGTAGGAGGATCATAATATTATGGCAAAGGTTCTTATTTTTTTAGCCCCCGGCTATGAGGAGATCGAAATGCTTTCGGTCGTTGACCTACTTCGCAGAAAAAGGATTGCAATCGATATGGTTTCCATCACAGACACGCCGGAGGTGACAAGCTCTCATAATGTCACAGTCAAAGCAGATGTTCTTTTTAAAGATGCGGATTTTGACGAAGCAGAAATGCTTGTACTGCCGGGTGGTATGCCGGGGACGACAAATCTGCTGGCATATGAGCCGTTAACAGAAAAACTAAAAGCATTTGCTGCAGAAGGAAAAGCGCTCGCTGCAATCTGTGCCGCCCCATCTGTACTGGGTGCATTAAACATTCTTCAAGGGAAAAAGGCAACCTGCTATCCGGGCTTTGAGGACAAGCTTACAGATGCAGATTATGTAAAACAGTCTGTCGTTGTAGATGGTAATATCATTACATCAAGAGGCGCAGGTACCGCACTCGAATTTGCTGCTGCGATCGTAGAGCACTTTTCAGGCAGTGAAGAAGCGAAGGATGTATTGAAAAGAATTATCTATCAGGAATAGAAGCAGAAGGAATTGCAAAAATCCTGAAAATATGCTATACTGAAAGTCGATGGTGTATGTTGTATCAATAGGGAAGAGTTTGAAAGTAAACTTTCAGATTATTCATTTATGGGCAAAAGCAAACTTACGTGACTGCTTTGTGCCAGAGGTGTAAACATGGTATTGCAGGGAAAAAAAGCAATTGTTACTTCAGCCAGGTATGCAGATCTTACCTCGATAGAATTCGCAGAGACAAATTTTACCTCGGCAAAATCCGTCGAAGTAAAGACTCCGATTTCTGCGAAGACAACAAAGGCAACAGCAAAATCCCCTGAAAACGCCAGACCTTATTCCGCTATGGTACAACCGGCACAGATAGAAAAGCCTGTTTATCTGAAACAGAAGGTATCGGCGGTTCGTTTCGCCGACTGTAAAGATAAACATTATAAAAATGAAAAAGAAGACATTACCTTAAATCATTTGTTTGAACAGTAGATTTTGTAATGGGAAGGGAATAGACATGATAGAAAGTATATCATACTTAAACATCAAACCTTTGTATCGTTATCGCGGCTCCGAAAGCGGGCAGACAACGATTACCAGTTTTGATACTTTACTTCAAAACGAGGCAGAAACTACAACAGGAAATATGACAGTTTCTGAAAATCCTTCCGGAGTAGACAGCTCTTCCTTCAATTCTTCTGCCACCAATGCTTCTGCCTCTCTTTTTAAAGATCCAGAGACCGGGAAACAGGTAGAATATGTGGATGTCTCTGAGGATCCTGACCGGATTTTAGACACGGATATCTCTAAGACAAGCTCTGCAAAGAAGACGACAGATGCAAGTTCAATGAAAAAAACAAAATACGATGCCTATTTTAAGGAGGCTGCAAGGAAATATGGTGTTTCAGAAAGTCTGTTGAAGGGAATTGCAAAAGCAGAATCGAATTTTAATCCAAATGATGTATCCAGCGCCGGAGCCGCGGGAATAATGCAGTTAATGCCTTCCACTGCCAAAAGCCTGGGGGTAACAGATGTATTTGATCCAAAACAGAATATCTTAGGCGGAGCAAAATGCATTAAACAAAAATTAAAAGAATTTAACGGAAATGTACGATTGGCACTTGCTGCATACAATGCCGGCAGTGGTGCAGTCAAGAGAGCCGGCGGGGTTCCAAGCTATTGTAAAACATATGTAAACCGCGTACTTAGCTATAAGGAAGCTTTTGAAACGGCTTCAGCGGTCGGTTAGAGCCGGCATCATTTATTTTTATAAAAGGGTTTTGAGATGTGTGCAGACGATCATTACTGTAATGCAATGACATAATTTTACGCAACTTCAGAAGGGAGATTACAGATGAAAAAAAGCACGGGGATTGTCAGACGTTTAGACGAATTAGGACGCATTACTTTACCAATAGAGCTGCGCCGCTCTTTGGGTATTGTGGACAGGGATTCTTTGGAAATCATTATTGAAAACGATCAGATCATTTTGAAAAAATGTGCCGAGGAGGATATTTTCACCGGTGAAACTGAGGATTTGATCGAGTATCACGGGAAAATGGTTTCGAAAAAATCCATTCGTGAAATGGCAAAGATTGCCGGTATTTATCCGGCAGAATAGAGGGTGAAATTATCATGGAAGAAGCAATCAAAAAATTAGCTGTGCTTGTGGAAAAAAGCTCTCATATTGTTTTTTTCGGTGGTGCGGGAGTCAGTACAGAAAGCGGGATTCCTGATTTCCGCAGTGTGGATGGTTTATATCATCAGAAATATGACTATCCGCCGGAAACGATTTTAAGTCACTCTTTTTTTCTACAGAAAACAAAAGAATTTTTTGATTTTTATCGGGATAAAATGATTTATCTGGATGCGAAGCCAAATATTACACACGAGAAACTGGCAGCCTGGGAAAATTCCGGAAAGCTCGCCGGAATTGTTACGCAGAATATCGACGGTCTGCACCAGCTCGCCGGTAATAAAAAAGTGTACGAACTGCACGGCTCCATCCATCGTAACTATTGTATGAAATGTCATAAATTCTATCCTATTGAGGATATCCAGAACAGCGAGGGCATTCCGACCTGTGAATGCGGCGGGACAATCAAGCCCGATGTCGTATTATATGAAGAGGGCTTAGATGACCGGACAGTATCCGGAGCGATCAAGGCAATTTCCGAAGCAGATCTTCTGATCGTCGGCGGGACATCACTTTCTGTCTATCCTGCTGCGGGCATGTTGAGATATTACCAGGGAGATACATTGGTTTTGATCAATAAATCTCCGACACCTTTTGATAAAAATGCCGATCTTTTAATCCAGAAAGGTCTGGGGGAGGTTTTTTCACAGTTACCGGATTAAAGTGGTCGAATTCGACCACTTTAGATTTTTTAATTGTATAAATCAGGGCAAAATGCTATAATAAACACATCAGAACGACAATAAAGCGTATTAACAAACTGATAGAAGACATCCAGAGTCGAATATAATTTTTTTAATTGTTCATACTTTTTCATGTCGCCTATCGCCTCCATGTGGCATTCGCAAAATATCTGCTTTTGCACACAAGTGTGCAGCGCAGCTACTTTGCTCATTTTTCATACAGTATCACTCCATCCCTCTTAATTTCCTGTTCCAGAGCATATGAAAAATTATAAGATTTTTCATTCACTACATCAAAAATCAGCAATGTATTAATATCTTCCAAACCATTTATAAAAGCTGCTTTTACAGATGCATTTTTTTCTGATATCATAAGATCGATATCACTTCTCTCCCCATTCATTTTAGTCGCACGCGAACCAAAAAGAACCACCTTATTCATATCCAATCCTTTTGCCAGATTGCATATTTTCAAAACAATCCCCCTGTCCAGATTCGCATCGGATTCCTGACTCCACAATCGCATAGCAGCTCACCTCGCCCGAAAAACTCATTTGCCCCATTATACTAAAATCAATTCGTCATTTCAATCTCTAAGTCCATAGAGTTAAACGCACTGTTATACCAAAGCCTTTCCTTTTTTCAGCCTTTCATAAATATTTTCCACATCAAACTCCGGCAGGCTTTCCTCTATTAAGTCATATATCTCCTGAATTTCTCCCGAATCCTCCATTAAGTCTACTGCAATTTCCTCCGGCTCCTGCCCGTTCAGCATTTTTTTATAGACCTGTTCAATAATTTTCATCTGAGATCCCCGAACTTTTCCCCTTGCTTCTCCTCTGGCTTCTCCCCTTGCTTCACTTGCTTCCATTGCTTCTGATAAAAATGTTTTCATACTTTCCTTCTCTCCTTTCTCCTCCCGGAACATATTCTGAGCTTCCTCAAAACTCCTGTCCTTTGTTAAAACCGCCATCATTTTCAAAATCTCATCGACATGCCTGATCGTCTCCTCAGACGGCGTATACTGCCTGTTCTTCCTCATCTGTATAAAATAATCCGCCACAATTTTAAAATCACTCTGAAACATCTGTAGCTCTTCATCTGACATCCATGCAATCTCAAAAACATTGATACGGTAATTACTCACATACGGCTTTAGTTCCTCCGGTATGTCCATGCTTTCGCGGGCAGCGATTCCTCTTTTGATTCTTTGAAAACCGTTTCTTTTCCTATTTCCTCTTTTTCATTCTTCAAAAGCTGTCTCCGGTATCCGGCTCCGTCATAGCCAAGTACACGAAAGACCATATCTGAATCAATATCCGTCTGGTTCTCAATCCCAAACAGGGCAAGCCGAATCCGACAGCTCTGCTCTTCTTTCGTCCACAGCTTCGTTACATCCCGTTCCTGTTCATGCAGCTTTTCGTCCGCCTTATACTGCGACCTGTCCTTTACATTTTCGAGGTCTTCTTCTTTCACAAGCCGTTCCCCGTGAAAAAGAAGTACATTGACAATGTCTGCAAAGACATCATCATAATCCTCCAGTACCTTTTCTGAAATGTCCTTTTCTCCCATAGGCATTCTCCTTTCGTTTTGTAGAAACGGGAATACCTAAAATCAGTTCCGAATGAGGATACAATTCTCATAAAAATTATATCCAAAAAAATCTTTCCAGCCATTCCCGCTCTGA
>CADBMH010000290.1 GCA_902795705.1 uncultured Lachnospiraceae bacterium
ACAAAGCAAAGACGCACTGCTGCAAAACCAAAATGAACAACTGCAAAACCAAAACAAACAGTTACAATCAGAAAAGGAAGAGGTCAATCGGCTTCGCAAGGAAATTGAAGAGTTAAAAAAACAGATGGGGAAGATTGCAGTTTTATAGGCGTAGCGGAAGTTAGATAGCACCACCTATAAGCTGAGCTTAAGTCAGCTCCCCGGGATGATACTGCCCTATCCTAAATCAACGAGATTTACAAGGATAGGGTATTTTCTATTTCCTGACGCACAAGTGCGCATTAGAATGTTTTTATTCCATAGAAAATTCTGTGGATTTCCTATGGAATAAAAAACAACCCCGCCCGGTGGCTATTACCACCCGGACGGAGTTTCTGAAATCATATTCAGTTGTCGTTCAAAGATTTTTACGCTTACGCGGATTAGTTAGCTACTACAAATGCCTTACCACCATTTGATGCTACACCAGCCGAAGTATAATTAGTCTCATTATATTTAGAGAGGGTAGCAGAATTCATAGAACTAGCAGCACCACCAGCACTACTTGTTTCACTGGCATAAACAACTAATTGATTGTTCGTTGCATCATAGAAGCAACGAATACATGCATCTTTATTTGCATCAGCTACCAGTTTTACAGATCCCTTTCCAAGTACATCTACCATGGCATCATTTACTTTTTCCCACTCATTAGTTCCGCTTGTCTTTGTCCCTGTATACTTGAAGTCATATGACCCCTGTGCCTTCGTATCTGCTACTGCTGTCTTCAACGCACTTGAGATATTGTCAAGTGTACTAAGATCCTTAGACTCCTTAGACTTTGCTAAGTATGGGATAACTGCTAATGCAATTACACCGATTAAGATTGCCATGATGGCGATTACGATGATTAACTCTACTAAAGAGAAGCCTTCTCTCTCACCGCGTAAGTAAGCCTGTAATTTTTCTTTGATTCTTGCTTTCATGTTACTCTTATCTCCTTTTCTTTAATTATTTACTCAGACTTTTTCCCGCTCTCCAGATTGCAGCTACAGTCACTTCTTTGCAAACCGGCGGTCGGTCTCCGGCTCTCCTTCCGGACTCCTTTGAACTTCTCATCCGCCCTCTGCCTGCACCTGCCTCAGGTGCTTCCTGCTGCATTTTCTGCCATCCTTCCTGCGAGTTTCGTCTGGCATTTAAGATAATATAACACATTTTATGCACTTTGGCAAGTTTTTTTGCATGTTTCGCCAGCTTTTTGGCACTTTGCACAAACCATTTCTTTGATTTTTATGCAATTTTCCCGTCATTTCCCCGATAAAACAGCCATTCAGAGCCACTTATCCTTAAGCAGGCTCCTTTACGGCTTCTGCACTTAATCTTTCATAGACCTTATCCACATCAAACTCCGGCAAATCCTCCTCAATGATATCATAAATCCTTTGGATCTCTGAAATCTCTTCTACCAGATCCTCAGCAATCTCCTCCGCTTCCTGCTCCTTCAGCATCTTTTTATAGACCTGACTGATCAGCAGTTTTTTTTCGCCTTCGATTTTCCCTTCGATTTTCCCTTTGATTTCACCCTCTGCCCTGCTTTCCCTCATTGCCTTTGATAAAAATGTTTCCATACTTTTCGCTTCCCCTTTCTCTTCTCTAATCATATTCTGAGCTTCTTCAAAGCTTCTGTCCTTTGTTAAAACTGCCATCATTTTCAGAATCTCATCCACATGCTTGATCGTCTCCTCAGACGGCGTATAATATTTGTTCTTCCTCATCTGCACAAAATAATCCGCCACGATCTTGAAGTCACTTTGGAACATCTGCACCTGTTCATCCGTAAGCCATGCAATCTCAAAGACATTCATCCGGTAGTCACTTACATACGGCTTTAACTCCTCCGGAATATCCATTATCTCATACAATGTCCTCTTTTTCCAGCGTCTTTCATACCCAAAATACAAGACCAGTGTAATGACAGGGTACCGCTCCTTTCCTCCTTCAACCTCAATTTCTGTTTCGTTTTCAGGGATACCGGTTTCTTCCCTCGTATCTTCCTCTTTTTCCTTCTTCAAGAGCTGTCTCCGGTATCCGGCTCCGTCATATCCGAGCACACGAAAGACCATATCCGCATCGATGTCCGTCTGGTTCTCGATCCCGAACAGGGCAATCCGTATCCTACAGTCCCTGCCATCCTTGCGCCAGATCTTGACGACATCCCGTTCCTGTTCATGCAGCTTTTCATCCGCCTTATACTGCGACTTATCCTTTACATTCTCAAGCTCATCTTCCTTTACAAGCCGTTCTCCGTGAAAAAGGAGCACATTGACAATGTCTGCAAAAACATCGTTGTAGTCCTCAAGAACCTTTTCTGAAATGTCCTTTTCTCCCATAGGCATTCTCCTTTCCCGGAGACTGCAAATCACGAAATAAAGTGTAATGTCCTTAAAATGACCGTACAAGCACCGGTCGCATCGTGGATTCACATGTCTCCTGTGCACAGACAGACATGCCCTTGGAATGTTCCTTTGTAATAACATCATATAAAACAATATTCCGTTCCCAGACAATCCCTGCCCTTATTTTTACTGTGATTAAAAGCAGGAATGGTTCTGAAAATTTGAATATATACTTAGATAACATTTTTAGAAAAAACTTAGAACTCTTATCTGCTTTCACCTAAAATACCACATGACCTTCTTTTTGTCAACTGCTCTCCTGTTATCATGCCCCCTGAAAAATTACCCCCACATGATATTGTATATTGCTTCTAAACTTTTCCTTGAGTTTATTTATCAAATAAAGTATAATGGGCTGGGGGAGGTGATTCCTATGCCAACAAGCGAAAAAGAAATAAAAGAGGCATTTTGTTAATGCCTCTTTTTAATAAGAAAAATTTTATCTCTGTTATGATCTTTTACAGCTGAGGTCCTGCACTGACAAGTGCCTTACCTGCATCATTGGTCTCATATTTCTTAAAGTTCTTGATGAAGCGTCCTGCAAGATCCTTTGCCTTTGTCTCCCACTCGGAAGCATCTGCGTATGTATCGCGAGGATCTAAGATGTTTGTATCTACGCCCGGAAGCTCTGTCGGAACCTCAAAATCAAAGTAAGGAATCTTCTTGGTCGGAGCTTTATTAATGTCACCACTTAAGATTGCATCAATGATTCCACGGGTATCCTTAATCGTGATACGCTTTCCGGTTCCGTTCCAGCCTGTATTGACAAGATATGCCTTTGCACCGCTCTTCTTCATCTTCTTTACAAGCTCCTCACCATACTTCGTAGGATGAAGCTCTAAGAATGCCTGACCGAAGCATGCGGAGAAGGTAGGTGTCGGCTCTGTGATGCCGCGCTCTGTACCTGCGAGCTTTGCGGTAAATCCGGAAAGGAAGTAGTACTGTGTCTGCTCCGGTGTAAGGATAGATACCGGAGGAAGTACGCCAAATGCATCTGCAGAAAGGAAAATCACATTCTGTGCATCCGGACCTGCGGAAATCTTGTTTACGTTCTGTGCGATCTTCTCAATATGATCGATCGGATAAGATACACGGGTATTCTCGGTTACAGACTTATCTGCAAAATCAATCTTTCCGCTGTCATCTAAGGTAACATTCTCTAATAATGCATCTCTCCTGATCGCATTGTAGATATCCGGCTCAGACTCTTTATCCAAATCGATAACCTTTGCATAGCAGCCGCCCTCAAAGTTGAAGACACCGTTGTCATCCCAGCCGTGCTCATCATCACCGATTAAGAGTCTCTTCGGATCGGTGGAAAGTGTCGTCTTACCTGTTCCGGAAAGTCCGAAGAAGATTGCGGTATTCTTTCCTTCCATATCGGTATTTGCTGAACAGTGCATAGAAGCGATACCCTGAAGAGGAAGGTAATAGTTCATCA
>CADBMH010000291.1 GCA_902795705.1 uncultured Lachnospiraceae bacterium
AAATTCGCACACGTTATATTATCACTGTTATTTCGTTATCTACGTACTGATTCCTATTTGTGACCTCCTCCTGTTAATCCCCTCATTTGGTCCAAGATTTAGTCCGCACCCCCTTTTTGTACTGCTTCATTTTCCTGATTTAAATAGTCAACAAACTTCTCAAAGTTCACCAGATACTTTTTCCCCGTTCGGACAAATACAATCTCATGATTTAAAACCAACTTACGGATAAATCCTTCTGCCAAGCCGGTACGCTTCGCTGTTTCTTTAATCGTGAGCATTGTTGGTATTTTTATCATTTCGTTCATTTCTGTCATATCTTTTCCTCCAGATTCAATATTCCTCGAAAAACAGTTTCCTGATTTTTTCAATGAGACGGCTTTTTTTATGTTTTATCGCTCCAAGCGTCATACCGCATTTTTCAGAAAATCCAATTTCTGTCTCCGTGGTCCGAATTGAAGCAATCCAGAATGAATTCCCTGTTTTTGGAGGAAATCATTCCCAATATTTTATTCAGCCTTTCAAGATCAAGCTTATGGATAATAATGTTTTCAACGTCAAAATCCGGATCAATGAAATCATAGCAATTGGCACCATTTCCCGGATCCATCAAGCATTCCAAACTGAAGAAATCTAATCCTTCCCTCTCAATTGCTTTGTTCTGCCTTTTCAGCCTTTTGTAATCCGCATCAAAGACTTTCCGTATTTCTCTGATTTTTTCTTCTGCCATCCCTGCTTCCCTACATGCTCTTTCATACTCACATTTGGTCCATGATTTCGTCCGCACCTCCTTTAGGTCATTTTACACCGGCGTTGACAGTCATCCAGAACTGCAGAATAAATGAGTTATTTAGTCCCCCTAAAAGTCCCCTTTTTTGATAAACATCTGTAACTCGAAAAAATAGCACTTTTATATTAAAAAGCACTATAAACAAGTACTTTTTAAACTATTGTAACCCACTGTAAACACCGCTTTTTCGAGCAAGAGGTGAGTGCTAATTGTCGTGAAATTATAATGTATGATGCTTTTTCCTATTCAAGCCAATACCGTAAATTTTAGAACATTATAAACACTGATAACGATTACAAACAGGTTCAGCAGGGTTAACAGCTTTTCCACTCCCTTATTGTCAATACGTTTTGTGATAGCCGCGCCAAGCAGTGCGCCTCCAACACCTCCCGCGATCATGCACAGCAGTACGGGCCAGGTGAATGCAGGAACAGAATGTGTAGTCAATGCAGTCACAAGACTTGTTAGTTGGGAGAAGATTATGATATAAATGGAATTTTTCGCCGCTGTCTTCGCATTCATGGAAAAGAACAAAAACAAAACAGCGACATTCGCAGGACCTCCGCCGATACCCAGGAAAGAAGACGCAAGTCCAAGGCAGACACCGATCACGGCTGTAAGAAGCAGATTTTGAACATGAAAAGAAGGCAGCCGATCTTTGATGCATACATAAACGAATACGGCTATGATCATAACTGCAAGCAGTGCGGATTGAATCGCTCCAAGCGTATTTTCATTTTCAAAAGAATTCCGTAAAAGCTCAAACAGCCATTTCCCGGCAAGTCCGCCCAGTGCCGCACCGACAGCCAGCATTGTGCTGATCTTTACTTCCAGTTTTACGCCGTTATTTCTAGTACGTATCAGCGAACTGACTGACATACACAGTACCGTACATCCGCTGCAGAAGCTCACCGTTGAAACCGGCAGCAGTCCCAAAAGGTCCACCACCGGTTTGATGATCACACCTCCGCCTGCGCCGACGACCGCCCCGATGGTCGATGCCGCAAGACAGATCAAAAATAATACCAGACCCATTAAGTATTTTCCTTTCTTAAACCGAAAGAGTCCTTCCGGCTTATCATTGTGTTATGCTATTTATAATTGTTTTTATAAAAAAATTCATAAAGTTTTTCCGGTTTTTTTGCAGCTTCTTTCGTTACCGTGAACAATATATTATAATCCACGCTGTATTCGTCCAGAAGTCTGGCGGTCTGCACAACTGTCTTTTGAGTACCCTCTCCTGAAGGACTTTTCCGGAACTGATCGTGAACCATGGCAGGACCATCCATGGATAAGCCCACAAGAAACCGGTTTTCAGCAAGAAATGCAAAGACGGCGCTTTTTTGAGCAGACATAAAAACCTTTTTAATGATCTCTTCTGCCGTATCCAAACTCATTACACCAAAATCTGCAATTTGACGATTTTCCATTTCATCAAAATAAAAGCAATATTCACAACGCATATTGCATTTCCCAAAAACAGGTTTGATCAGTACGCTGACATGTTCCATAAGCTCAGTCCTCCGCCGTATCCGCTCTGACCGCATCAATGTAGGGAACGGATTCCACAAATTTCCTGGTTTCCTGCGATGCATCATTCGGCCGCCAGATCAGTCCGGCAAACTGTTCTTCTCCCTCTGGCACCTTAACTGGGAACAGGCGGATATCATCCCCGTAACCGGCCCCGAAAGACGGACCGACAACGGCAAAACCGGAAGTGCTCTGGACCAGGGCGGCAACTGTCTGTTCTGCCGAGACATACTGGATCCCCGCAGGAGAAAAGCCATTGGCCTTGCATATTTTCAGGTCTCTGATCCCAACGACATCCTGCTTGTCTGAAGGTTTGATAAAAAGATAAGATCTGGAAAGAGATTCAAAATCCGGCTCTTTCCCGGAAATGACAGGAGATTTTGAGGAAACGGCAAAATACGTTTCCAGCTGTTTATACGACCGGAACTCCATACCAGGCAGATCCCTGATGGATGTTATGTAAGTAAACGCACAGTCATAACGGCCGGAGAGCAATCCTTCCCGGAGTTTATTATGAGTGCACATACTTACATTGATCTTATTGCCGGGATACAGATTTTCATATTGTGTGATCAAAGGCCCCAAAATATTAAAGAGTTCATTAATGTCGAAGCATGCAAGGTTGACCACACCGCCGCCTTTTTGATCGATCTGCCGCATGGAAAACAAAACGGAATTCAGTTTGGTATAAGGGTTTTTGATCTGGGTGTACAGCCGTTCCCCCTCTGGCGTCAGATAAACGCCTCGGTTTGTTCTTACGAATAAAGTAACATTTGTGATCGCTTCGAGTTTCTGGATCCATCTTGTCGCCGCACTCTGGCTGATGTATAACTTTTTGGCAGCTTCAGCTACATTTCCACAGTCGGCAACCCTTAAGAAGACTTCGATCTGCAGAAGTGAAATATTATTGAGACTTTCCATGGGATTTCACTCCTTTTTTTCTGATGGATTATATTTTCATCTTATCATGGCTATTCTGTATCTGCAATGCGATTTTTTAATATCCGAACAACATTTTTCCATTTTTGCTTGTATATATGTCCCTCGATTGAATGAATAATGATTCTTTTGTGATATTTTGACAAAAAATGTCATATATTACTTAGCATTTTCCTAGATTTGCATTCTTGTTATGCGCTTTTAGCAATTCGAAAAGTGATTTTCTGATTGACTTGAGCCAACCGTGAACGTTATGCTTAATCCAGAAAACATATTTCTGCTTTCATTGCCTTATAAAAGAAGGGAAGAATAAAATGTCTGACAATAATTTCAAAGGAAAGATCAAAACCAGTATTCTGGACTCCACACCCTGGTGGCCCGAAAAACCACATGCTCCGAAAGGAGCCCCGAATGTCCTCTATATCTTATTAGATGATACAGGCTATTCGCAGCTGGGCTGCTACGGTTCACTGATCCCTACGCCAAATATGGACGCTATTGCCGCGGACGGGCTCCGCTTCACAGATTTTAACACCTGTGCGCTCTGTTCCCCCACCCGCTCCTGTTTGATGACCGGCTACGACAGTCATACGACGGGATATGCTTTCCTTTCCGCAACGGACATGGGCTACCCGAACCTTTCCGGCCGCATTGATAAAAAATACGGCTTTCTGTCCGAAGTGCTTCGTGAA
>CADBMH010000292.1 GCA_902795705.1 uncultured Lachnospiraceae bacterium
GCAGCCGCCTGTACAGGCTGTGAAAACATTTCTGTCAGCCCGGTTATCATTACCATGCAAAGCATAACCGCAATAAAAATTCTGATTCTTTTCATCATCTGTTTTCCCCCCTGTTCTATTCCTTCTCTTTTTTCTTTGGCATATACTTTTCATCCCCTGTTTCAATATAAAGTATAAAATCATTGATTGCCTTTTCATCCCAGCCTGCTGCCCGTAATGCCAATATAATTCTTGATGCCTCTGCCATATTCTTATAAGGACACCTCCTTTCATTGCTCTTTCATTTTGTTATCTGCTCTGTTTTGAAACTTTTCATTCTGTACGATAAATCGTTCATGTGTTCCTTTCCCGATCAGTCCCTTTTCATCATAAGCTTCTACCGAAAAAAACAGCTTCCGTCCGTCCACCTCCGTAAGCTCGGTACTGCATGTAATCTTCATGCCGACCGGTGAAGCCGACACATGCTCGACATTCATCAGAGTGCCGACACTGCCGCACCCTTCCTCAAGCTCTGCGGCTACACTTTTGTATGCCGTCTGTTCCATCAGGGCGATCATTGCCGGTGTCGCATAAACCTCCAGTTCTCCGCTCCCCATCACCTTTGCTGTCAGCTCCTTTGTCACAACCACTTCTCCAGTTCCTTTGATTCCTCTTTCCAACATAATGCTCCTCCTCCGCGTTTATAGTCCATATTCGATGATTGCAAAACTTTCAAATGTCTACTTTATGTTATATATATTGCATAAATACAAAGACACATCACTTTTCCGGCAGCGGATCCTCATTTTCAAAAGCCACTGTCACATAATAACCTCTCTCATTATGCTCCACCTTTTTCACGATGCCCTGCTCCGTATGAATCCGCTCGTTTACCTTATAGCATCCGGACATTGCAACCGCCGGATCAATCAGATAGGTATAATTCAGCGCTGTCTTTTTCTCACTGACATGCACCTCATCCCCCTCTGTCACAAGTCCCGGACGCTCCATTTTAAAAATCATTTCCCGCATTTTTCATTTTTCCCTTCTCTTATCATTCTGCACCGGATTTTAGCTCTGAATTATCTTCTTCCTCCAAAGAAAATCCTTCCCCCGAATCTGCTCTCCGCAGAATCTCAAATCCGCTTAACAGATGAATCCCGTTTTCCATCGGCTCATAGGTCACACGAAGCGTATCACCTGCAGTAGCCAATATAAGCTCTTCATTTTCCTTAAATGCCTGTTTATAGACCTGATGCTCCGTGTCCTTGATATAGACCATCGTACCGTCTTCCGTATCAACAAACCGTACCTCGGAAACCGTAATCTCCTTTGTCTGCGTTTCTGTTTCCACATCAGAGCCGTCACTGTTTGATGCAAGCATCTTCCGGTATTTCTGAAAAACCTCGGTCTGGCTTGTGGCAGTCGCCACGATATTATACTGCTCGACATTGACCATCGCATACATCTTCACAAGCCCCGCCGCATCCTTTAATACCATGATATAAGTCGGCTTCCCGGCAACATTGATCAGACTCGGAAAAGAAGCCTGATATCTTTTTTCCTGCACGGCACCCTCCGCAGAATCCATTGCCGAATGCTCCTCCGCACCGGATACCTTATAATATTTTGCCTCATTCGTCCTCTGGTTAATAAGCACAAAGCCGATATTTGACTGGTCTCCCGTCACCGAGGTCACGCCGGTATAGATCCAGACATCATCCTCAATGATCTTATAGCCATAATCGTCTGTCGTCACCTTGCACCCCTTCTGTCCGATTACACTATTCCAAAAGCCGTCAGAAAGCGTGCCGTACCAGTCGTATTTTTTCGTCAGAAGATGTCCGTCATAGACACAATCCACCCATGCCGGAATTTCACCCAACTTATAGTAATCACATCCGCCCCCGACCGGATCACAGATGATCACACCATTCACATCCAGTCCGTCAAAAAGCCCGACCTTCGCCGTCACTGTCGGACAGATATAAAACGGATTTCCCTCGTCGTCAATCTCAAAATGATAGCCGGAAATGATCTTCGTCGGATAGTTTAACTGTACATGCCGCTCCAGATTATCATTAAAGTAAGCGGACGGCACATACCGCATCCCTTTTTTCAGAGAAACATACTCCGCATTGGAATTTACGGGATTGACCTTCACATATCCCGGTATCCCGTTTTTCCGGTTGTTCAGCCACTTAAAAAAGCTCGCATATTTCAGTCCCGATACCTTCATCGGCTTTTTCTCAATACTGATCTGCGTATAATCTGTCTCAACCTCATACTGGCTTACAACATCCGATAAAGAGCCGATCTTTCTGTTTCCGAATTTTCTGGCACTTGCCGTATCCATCAGGGCAATATCCGTCACCTGTGTTGACTCCTGCATATCCTCACTGAAATCATATTCCTTCACTTCCAAAAGCGAGGCATATCTTTTCGCATTAAAGAATGTCATACCGCAGATTCCCCCGACGATCACCGTCAGGACAACAACCGCCGCAAGTCCCAAAAATACAATGGAAATCTTCGGCAGCTTAATAAGCTCTTTTAATGACAGATTCTTTTTATTCTTTTTCCCGCCTGCCATCTTCCGGATCTTACGGACACCCGTTAAGATTCCAAGAAGCAGAAAAAGGATAAAAGCAATTGACCAGAATAATGTTTCGTGAATGTTGATTGCCGGATGTATGGCATAATATTCTGCCGCAACACAAAGCACAACCACCACACAAACCAACAGATAAACCCATTTTTTCTTTGATTCCATCTCGATTCCCCATTCTTAATTTTAAGCCATACTCTGACTCTATTGTTTTATGTGTTTTTAACAGCATAACCGAATAACACAATAACAGCATTACCATCTTTTGCTGTGCTGATACTTTTGAAGCGTTTTAATGACCTTTCGCTCGATCCAGTATCCCCTGTATTCCATATAATCTCCGCCCAGATACTTGTTTCCATAGTAGGACGCTTGTTTGAAGCTGTGGTCAAAATCCAACGCACTCAGCCAGCTGTAACCATATGACTTCGCCCTGGAAAGAAGATCCGAATAATACCTTACCTTGGAGGTTATCGTCGTCCCATCGTTACAATCCGCACACTCATAGCGGATCAGAGCCTTTGGAAACAGCTCGTGGTACTCCTTAAAAAATGCCGCTATCGTTCCCGAATCTGACTTATACGCAATTTTTTCTGAGGTACAGGATAAATCCTTGTGCAGTGTCAGATGCGTGTCTCCCTGATCCACATCGAAGGTCGGGGATAACAGTATCGTGGATGTCTTTCTCATATATGGCTCCGTATGCGTTTCACCATAAAAAGCCGCATCATACGCCGACGGGAAATACAGCTTATTTAAAGCATAAGCATCCGGATAGACAACTTCTATCCCGCACCAGTCAATCTGGCCTGTAGCGGTAAGCTTCAGTTCTTTCATCTCCTGCTCTAATGTCACACTAATCTTCTCTTCACTGTCAGAATACATCACATATCTCGACAACGGTCCGCTGATCTTAGTAAAGCTCTGATCACTGCTATAGGATTTTTCCGCAAGTATCTCGTCATCCGCTGATATGGTAAATGTGGAACCCTCCTGTGCTTTTTCGAGATAAATGTTAAGCTTCGTTCCCTTTGGCAGGAAACCGTCTATGATGACCGGTCTTTCCGGATGAATAAAGGGGTAGGCATACGGATATGCCAGTGGATAATCCTGCTTGAACATCCCATGATTTGCATGATCGATATGCTCCGTCGTGCTTGCAGTCATTTCCTGATACACATAGGGCATCTCACAGAAATTACTGGAAAACAGGATATTGCTGTACCTCTCCTCCATATGCTTTGCAATCTGATCGGCACCTTCTTCCTTCATCCCCTCTATCGTATTTGCAGGAGACGGCTCATAGATGATGCCCCGGTCAGGACTCACACTCCGTATCGTATCCACCAGAGCCATCAGACTACGCTCCATATCCTGCCATGTATAGTCGGTATACGGAAGATTGGAGCTTAATGACTTATTCATCGCCTCCCAGACAGGCAGAAAAGACAGATACGCCGTAGGAACATCCTTATATCTTTTCGCAATGATTTCCCACACCTTCTGTGCCTTCTGTAAAAGAGCAGCATCTGTAAACATATCCAGAGAAGCTGTCGATTTATAGGTATCATAATCCGTATAGGTCCAGCGCCCCGGAAGCGATATAAATGCAAAATTCAGATGAACATGATAACGTATCGCAGTGGCAATCAGCTCATCCAGTTCCTTAAGCTTTGTCAGATTCACCGTAGTAACATTCTGATCAAAGAAGGTCTGATACGGCACAAGAATTCGGCACGAATTAAACCCAAGCTGTGATATGGTCTTGATATCACGAGGTCTGGCATAAAGCTCAAAATCTTCATAGGAATATCCAAAAACGAATCCGGAAACAGGCGGAATATTGTTTATTGTAAGGCTCTTTTTCTTCTTTGCCTTCTTTATGATTTTACTTGTCAGGATCTTCGAATCCGGTGTTACGGCACTTCCAGAACCCAAAGAAGCCCTGCTGTCCCCAGAAGATAATTTTCTGCTGTCATACAGGCGTGTCAGCATCGTAACCGCCTGCATATAAGTCACCTTCTTGTTAAAATGGAACGAATGCTTTTTGCTGTCAATCTTAATCATCGGTTCACCGGAATAGTCCGAAGCATGACTTACAACCCACATATAGGATGCCTGTCTTGCATAGTCCCATGTATAATCTCCAAAATTCTCTTTACCCTTAAAAAAATATGGAAAAATCTTCTTAAAATGAAACGGCTTTTCGTCCCAGAATTCATCATCCTTGCCTTTATACTTTTGGATATCCTTAGAGAAATCAAAGCCTTCATAATTCCATGTGTTCGCGCCGATACATTTTGCCGCATAATAAGCCATCCCCACAGCCTCGCCAAGGAGCAGCTTCTTTTTATAGGTCTTGACATTTTCCTTAAAATACGAAACCTTGCATTTATTTACCTTTTTTATCATACCGATCAGCATATTTCTGTACTGTGTGCCGGTAATTGCCTTATTTCTCTTTTTATGAACCGATGCCTTCACAAGACCTAAATCATAAGCGCGGCAATAGTCTTCCTCCCCGTATTTCTCATCCAGCCAGAAATAGGCTCCACCAAAGACCGGATCATACTCATATCCCACATCCGCCTTTTTTGCCGCACTCGCAAGCGATACATAAGAGGAACTCTTGCCCTTTACCTTGATACCGGTAAGCTTTTTGATATCAGAAACCTTCATATACCAGTCACCCGACTTCTTCTTTACCTTTCCGGTTTTAACAGTTCCGTCCACTACCACGCGGATAGAGGTAGCTGCGTCCGGACTCGCCGGAGCCATTTCCAGCAAAGAAGTCCCGGTCAAAACAAGCACAAGCAGACCTGCTATAACAATCCGAAATATTTTTTTCTCCATAAACCCTCCCATAAGTGTTTCTGTCGTTTTTTTCGTTATCATGTTCAAATTTATGTAGTCAAATTATAACACCTTAACAACAGGAGCGCAAGGCACAACTGGCGAGCCTTTCTTCAAACAACCTCGGTAAAACTCATCAAACACATTTACAGTATTATTTATTCTGATACCCATATGGTGCTGCCTCCTCAGCCACCATAAGTACATCTCCCTTTGGATTCATAGCATAGGTAACCTCGCTGTATTCATTTAATCTCTTTGCATAATTCTCTGCTCTATCCTTTTGTTATAGCAATCAATTCTTCATTTTCATAAAAGTCCTTGATAGCCTGTGGTTTTGTGAGGGCATCATAGAACGCAAGCTCATCTGCTGTGAGTCCCAGTTTCTCACCTTCTTTTTGTGCTGCCTGTATCTGCTTTGCGAGGTTCAGAAGTTCCTCTATCACCTGCTCATTTGTGAGCATACCGTTCAGATATCGATTCATCACCTGCTGTATTATTTCACTAAATTTCTCAGATTTAACCACATTTGTACGCTTGTATATAAGCACCTGCTCAGCAATCAGTTTCTTTAGCAGTTCCACGGCAAGATTCTTCTCTTTCATTTTGCCGATTTCTTCAAGAAACTTTGGATCAAATAACGAAAACTCACCATCCACATCCGAAAAAAGATTTATAACACCATTACTTTTTATACTCTGTTCTAATAAAGCATTTATTCTGGCATTCATCTCAGGCAGAGATATCTTCTTACCCTCTCCCTGATTCATCAGCCTCATAACAAGAACCCTTACAGACTCAAAAAAAGCCGCTTCAATCCTCAGATTCTCCTCGGCAAGAGATGCACATAAGGATAATGCCTGTCTAAGCAAAAGTGCTTCTTTTAAAAAATCTTCTCTCTCACCCTCTTTGTCTACAGCCACGATAAAGTTGACTGCACCACTAATAGCTTTCGAGCGTTCAAGGTCTGTTCCTGTCGTAAATTTAGAATAATCATACCCATGAAAAATATCACGACATATGGACAGTTTCTCAAGGAACTTTGGATATGCAACTTTGGTCACATCCGTATCCCCATAATTTTTCTTATCACGGGAAGTATAATCATTCATAGCCTCCTTGAGAGCAAACGCTATACCTACATAATCAACGACCAGACCACCCTCTTTATCTGCGAACACCCTGTTTACACGGGCAATAGCCTGCATCAGATTATAGCCCTTCATAGGCTTGTACACATACATGGTAGCAAGCGAGGGCACATCAAACCCGGTAAGCCACATATCTACAACTATAGCTATTTTGAGTGAACTTTCATTATCCTTAAACTTCTTTGCAAGTTCATCCTTATGTCTTTTATTTCCAATGACTTTACGCCATTCCTCCGGATCTTTGTTGCTCTCCGTCATGACAACAGCCACCTTTTCACCCCAGCCCGGACGAATCTGTAAAATCCGATTGTAAATCTTCATAGCTATATCGCGTGAGTATGCGACTACCATAGCCTTGCCGGTGAGTAGATTTTGCCTGTAATTCTCATAATGATCCAATATATCATCTACGAGCGAAGCAATCGTCTCTTCATTTCCAAGGATAGCTTCCATCTGTCCCAGTTCACGCTTACTCTTTGCAACAACATCCGGATCAGCATTATTTGCCATGATTTCATATTCCGTATCTATTAAATGCAAGGTTTCCTCATCAAGCTTCAGCTTAATGACACGACTTTCATAATATACAGGACGGGTGGCTCCATCCTCGACAGCCTGTGTCATATCATATACATCTATATAGTCACCAAAAACTTCTCTGGTACTTCTATCCTTCATGGAAATAGGCGTACCTGTAAACCCAATATATGTTGCATTAGGCAGACTGTTACGGATAATACGGGCTGTACCTACCTTTATCTTACCCGTAGACACATCCACTTTTTATCCACAAAAAACCTTTTCAAGGTACTTTCTTTTTCTTCTCCCACCAGGGCTGCGATGATCTGCCCTTCCTCTGCGTGTTCCTGCCTGCGGATCACGACTAGGCCCCCGGAATCAATCCCTGCCTCCGTCATGGAATCGCCCTTTGCGTGGAGCATGAAAAAATCCCCTGTTCCAAACAAGGCTGACGGCAGCGATACGGTATCCTCGGTGTACTCCTGCTCTGCCTGCGGAGTGCCGCAGGCGATCCCGCCAAGCACTTTCATA